>NZ_HF986190.1:14039-49790 GCF_000431435.1 Veillonella sp. CAG:933 | reverse complement strand
TTTTTACACACACTTTTTGTCCTATAACTCCAATTTCATATTTCAGCTTGTTTGATCCGTCTATAACCAAATAACTTTGCCCTGAATCAAGCTCTTTTTCATTAGTCCATGGCGATAACAACTTCGCCCTGAGCCAAGCTCTTTTTCACATCAATAATACGTTGATTCTTCGAGCCGCGGAACCGCAAGCTTGGGTCGCGTAAAGCATCCACAAATTTGCCGTCCACTAAGATATCGCATTGTTCCAATAACTGTCGTTTAGCCGGGCAAGCGATGAGCTCATCCCAGGTATAACCGGAGTACGCCCAAATATCCTTTTCAGGCACCGTTTCACGCACCTTTTTCACAACCGGCAACAAACCGTCCACGTTTTGAAACGGTTCGCCACCGAGCAAGGTAAGGCCCGATACATTCGGATCGCTCACGTAAGTAAGTACTTCTGCCGTTTCCTTATCGGTCCAAAGCTTCCCTGCCTGTGGGTTTTGGTATTCTTCGTTAAAACAATTAAAACATTTATGTGTGCAACCGGTAACAAAAATAGACGTGCGGATACCGTTTCCGTTGGCAATATCTAATTTGCGAATTTGTCCATAATTCATTACGGCTCGCCTCCTCTACCTGCTCAAATTTAAAAATAATTGTTACTTCGGCACAATCATTCTCATATACCTAAATAAAATATTCTTACCTAAATTAAATAATCTAAACAAAAAACAGGTCATGAAATCATGACCTGTTTTTGAGTGTTAAATATGCATTACTCGGTCTTTAATTTCTTTAGTACGTCCTTCATTCCAGAAGTTTTCACCTAAATAACCGCAAGTACGGCGGATTACTGTCAATTTATCACGGTCCGTGTTATGACAACGTGGGCATTCCCAATCATTGTTATCGTTGACTTTAATTTCACCGTCAAAACCGCAAACATGACAATAATCTGATTTTGTATTAAATTCCGCATAGGAAATATTATCGTAAATGTATTTAATCATAGTTAATACGGCCGGAATATTGTTGGTCATATTCGGAATTTCCGCATAAGAAATGCAACCGCCGGTCGACTTTTTCTGGAATTCCGATTCGAATGCAAACTTATCAAATACATTAATTTCTTCCCGTACGTTTACATGATAGCTATTTGTGTAATAACCTTTATCAGTAATATCTTCGATTTCACCAAAACGGGCGCGGTCCAAAGAGCTGAAGCGATTTGTAAGGCTTTCAGCCGGTGTACCGTATAAAGCAAAGCCCATGTTATGACGTTTCTTCCAAGTGTCAATGGCTTCGTTCAAACGATCCATGACTTTCATGGCAAATACACGGCCTTTTTCACCGGTATTGGACTCGCCCGTAATAAGCTTCGTTGCTTCGTACATACCGATGTAACCCATAGAAATCGTAGCATAACCGCCTTTAAGGAATTTAGCAATCGGTTCGCCTTTTTTAAGACGAGCAATCGCACCGTGCTGCCAATGAATCGGCGATACATCACTGGTTACGTTCTTCAATAATTCATAACGCAATAATAAGGCTTTTTCAACCAATTTCAAACGTTTATCCAAAATTACAAAGAAACGTTTTTCGCTATGACGTGCCAAAATACCGATTTGTGGCAAGTTGAGACTTACTACGCCCATGTTGAAACGACCGTCGAATACATACTCCCCCTTTTCGTTTTTCCAAGGAGACAAGAACGCACGGCAACCCATTGGGCTGAAAACATTACCTTCGTAATTTTCCTTCATTTTCTTGGCGGAAATATAGTCAGGATACATGCGTTTAGCCGTACATTTAGCAGCCAATTCCGTTAAATAATAATATGGTGCGTCGGGGTGAATATTGTGTTCATCCAACACATAAATCAATTTAGGGAACGCCGGTGTAATATACACATTCGCTTCGTTTTTAACGCCCATAATGCGCTGTTTCAAAATTTCTTCATCGATGAGTGCCGCTTCTTTAGCATATTCGCTGTTTGGGTCAAAATGCATAAACAAAGTTACAAACGGAGCCTGACCGTTCGTCGTCATCAATGTATTAATCTGGTATTGAATAGTCTGAATACCGTCTTTAACTTCTTTGCGCGTACGTTTCCAAGCAATTTCTTTCGCTTTTTCCATATTCGGTTTCATGTCATAGATTTCAACCTGTTCTTCCAAAACATTGGCTAAAATCTTATCATACGATTTACGTACAAACGGCGCCAAAATACGGTCGATACCGTTAATACTCTGACCGCCGTACTGACCGGAAGCAACTTGCGCAATAATCTGCGTCGTTACGGTACAAGCAACCTGGAATGACTTCGGTGTATCAATCTTCTTACCGTTAATAACAGTACCGTTGGTGAGCATATCTTCCAAATTAATTAAACAGCAGTTGAACATCGGCTGAATGATGTAATCCATATCATGGAAGTGAATAGCGCCGCTGTCATGAGCCTGCACGATATCCGCCGGAATTAATTTACGACGAGCAATGTCCTTGCTTACTTCACCGGCAATAAGGTCACGCTGTGTGGAAACAATGGCTGCATCCTTGTTGGAGTTTTCATCAATCAATGCTGTGTTGCTGCGATCCAACAAGCCAAATACATCTTTATCAGTCGTATTTTCTTTACGTTTAAAAGCCTGAACGGCTTTGTAGTTTTCATAAGCACGTGCCGTTGCCGGATTATGGTATTCCAACAATTTGTAATATACCTGGTCTTCAATAGCATAAATTGTCAATGTTTTGCCGATCTTATGAGCGTATTCTTCGATTTCGTCAGCGATACGCCCCGCCAATCCTTCTTCATATAAACCGGTACTGCTATTCATGGCTTTTTCGATAGCTATTTCGATTTTTGTTTTATCGAATGGCACTTTCTGGCCATCACGTTTAATTACCTCCAACACGGTAAAGCCTCCCTAACACTTACTACTAAATATAGTATGTAAATAAAAAAAGATATTGACAAATAAGCAATGACCATTTGGCCACCTAGTTAAATACCCCAGTACTTACCTATAAATGGAAGCAACCGGTACTTTACAGTCACCAGTTGCTTTCGTCTTGCTTATTATACAACATCTTGTATCTGATTTCAATATATTATACTATATATTATTTTCATGCTTGACAACACTTTGAAGGTATAATTGCTTTAAACGCACAATATCAACCTTCGAGCAGGCTGTCAAAGGCAGCTCATCAAGCCAAATGATATCCTTCGGCCGTTCTTTGGTGAGTAAACGCTCTGATATGGCACCTACTATATCTTGTATAGGGGTGTTACTGTTTTTAACTAAAAAAGCCACCGGTTGTTCCCCCCGAAGTTCGTCCGGCACACCGATAACCGCCCCCGCCGTTATGCCGTCAATGGCTAATAAACGGCTCTCTAAATACGGAATAGACAGCTTATAACCGCCTCGATTAATCATAGCCTGCTTCCGCCCGGTAAAAATCAATCGCCCGCTATCACTAATGTAACCCGTATCTTCCACCGTAAAAGGCAAAGTTAACCCTTCTATACCATATGGTGTATCTACATAGATAAAGCTGTCAACGCCTACCGTAACGGTAACGCCCGGAAACGGATAGCCCACCGTGTTCGGTTCTGCCAACCACTCTTCGCTGGAGCAATAGGTAATATAATTTAGTTCACTGGCGCCGTAATAAAGAATAAATTCCGTATGCGGTTGTTTAGCTTTGAGCTTATGCAGTAGCTTAGCATCCAGCGTTTGTGATCCCGTAAAAATCATTCTGAGGGACTGTAACGTATCCTGTAAAACCGCTGTAACCAGACGCAATTTCGTGGGCAATAAGTACCAATGAGTCACTTCATATTGCTCACTCAATGTCAGCCAAGTACGGGGCGACATATGAGCCGACGTAACCACCGTGCCCCCTTCATAGATAACCGATACAAGGGTATTGAAATTGCCGGTAAAACTTAAACTGCCTTGTTGGAAAATAATCGTACCAAAGTCGATTTTAAAGATTTTATTCTGTGCTTCGAAAAAATCCACCCAACTGGCCAACGGCCGCCATAAGATTTTAGGCAAACCGGTGGTGCCCGAAGTAAGCACGCCGAAATCAGCTTTTGGATTGACACTACGGTCAATAGTAAAACCGTATTTAGCTTGCAACTGTGCCAGACGTTCATCGCTTAAATCAGGATGACATAGAATGGGTAAGCGTTTCGCTTTCATCGCTCCCAACCACTGTACGAATTGCTGCCATACCGAATCAG
This sequence comes from Veillonella sp. CAG:933, assembly GCF_000431435.1. NCBI lineage: Bacteria > Bacillati > Bacillota > Negativicutes > Veillonellales > Veillonellaceae > Veillonella > Veillonella sp. CAG:933. The sequence goes on along the minus strand of NZ_HF986190.1, from coordinate 45,556 downwards.
AGCGGATATACTCAATACGATTGTTAGCTTGCGCGGAATTCGCCTGCCTGGAATGAGACTTCTCGGAATTCGCCTGCCCCCTGTCTGCTTGCGAAATATCTATTTGCGCCGTATTCGCCAATTCTCGGGCTACTTCACGAATCCCCTTATTCAGCATTTCATAGGTGTACGTTGCGTCATCTACAACCAGAACCAACTTATTCGGATAATTCTGAGCCATATAATCGAGACGTTCCCAAAAGGAAAGACCCTTCATAGCAACTTTAGGGTCATTCAACTCAACGGCCTGAGAGAAGGTTGTTAAATTTTTTTCACGCATCACAAACAGCCTCCATTCGTTCAATAAGCATGGCCGTCCCCATACCACCGGCACCGGCAATAGCACAAATCCCATATCTACCGTTACAGTACTCTAAGGCAGCCATCAAATGGAGCAAAATAATCGCTCCCGAGCAGCCGAATGGATGACCATAGGCCAACGCACCGCCCAATTGGTTGTAACGATCCACATAGGCCTTATAATTGCGCTCAAAGAGCACATCAATCACCGCAAAGGCCTCATTCCATTCCACCGCATCAATATCATCCATGGTGAGTCCCGTTTTGGCTAGAAGCTGTTCGGTTGCCTGCCACGCCCCTTCAGGACTATATAAAGGATCACCGCCAAAAGTAATGGCGTCGACCAACTTAAAAGGGCCTACTTCATTACTTAAGGCTACAAAAGCCGCTCCGTCATGAGTAAAACAAGCATTGCCGGCCGTCACCAAGGTTCCCGGTCCCAAAACAGGCTTCATGCGATTCAATAAGCGTTGTGACAGTCCGGGTCGCACACTTTCATCCACATAGTCTCGCCCCATGTCTAACACATAGGGCGCTAACAAGCCTTCATCACGAGCTCGCCCGGCCGCTTGTTGGCTCCGCAAGCTCCAATAATCCAACTCTTCTTTGCTCACATCATACTTTTCGATGGTTCGTTGTGCCCCTTTTAACATAGCCTGCGCATCATTCTCCTGTGGTGAAAACTGAGCCACCATATATTCACCTATTCTGTCATCCCCCGCTGCATAGGTCCTGAGGGGTTGTAAGGAGCTGCTCTCCGTGCCGCCGGCCAGCACGCAATCCGCCATGCCGCTACGAATCGCGCGAAAGCCCTGAATAATTGCGGCACCGGCCGAGGCGCACTGCATATCTACCGTATAGGCCGGTGTTTTTTCACCATAACGAGAATTTAAGGCCGTTAACCGGCCAATGTTACCGCCGGTGCCGACCGCATTGCCACAGATGATTTCAGCCACGTCAGGATACTGTTCATACAACGCATCTAAGACACGAGCCCCCAATATTTCTGGTTTTATCGATTTAAATTGCCCCTTATAAGAACCAATGGGCGTCCTAAGGCCGCCCATTATGTACACCGGAGACAATGTTTGTTGTGTTTTCATAATGCCTCCAACGAGAAATTGTCTCTTAGATATTCAATTTAACCGCTTTCATACCTAACCAAGCAGCAATGCCACATTTAATAAGGTCGCCGGGGATAAACGGCAACACATACCCCGCTATGGCTGCTTCAAGTCCGATATTGGTTACAATCATGCCACCAATCATACCGAAAATATACGTAATCGGAATGGTAATAACGGCGGAACGCCAAAAATAACTGAAGAAAGACGGCGTTTTACCTTTAAGCATACTGAGAATAGTATAGGCAATCGGATAACTGATGTAGTAACCGCCGGCAGGGCCTAGGATTTTACCAAGACCGCTGGTACCGCCGGAAAATACCGGCACCCCGATAATGCCCAATAATAAATACACACAAATAGTAATAAAGGCTTCCTTTGGTGGTAATAAAAATCCGATTAAGCATAATACCAAAGTGGTAGCCGTTACCATGGCCGGTGAAAACGGAATTGGGAATGAAATATAAGCGGACACACAGGTCAACGCTACGAGTAACGCCATTTTGGTCAATTTACGAGTATCTGACATAATAAACAACCTCACAAACTAAAATAATAATCACAAAAATATGAGTGTATTGGCTTAACTACAGTTTAATGTTAAGCTACTCATCAAATAAAAATAACACTCTTAAAAAAAATGAAGCCACACCACAAAGTAAGGAAAACGCAACCTACTTGTAGCTGCAGGTAAACACCGGTCGATGCGCAGTAAAACCTTGGATGGTGCGACCTGATCTTTGTAAAACAATTGTCTCATCTACAAAGGTAGGCCTACGAAATCGAATCTTCACAGCTGTCACATCCGTCCCTACAGTTTCAGCTAAATACGCCGCCATGGCCTCCAAAATCTGGCAGCCCGACACAATGGCATTTTCCTGCTGATGAATGCTGTTATGATCTTCTACATCCGTTACAAATTCTAAAATTTCAGATCGATTGAATGCTCGCCAAGGCACAACATCAGTCGGTATCTGATAATCCGCCTTCGCCGGTTTCGGCTTCACCGGAATTGAATCAGGCGTTAAAACTTTTAATAGTACCGTAAGCGCTTCATTGCCTCTTACCAGCTCAGTTTCATACCACTCACCGTTCTGACGAACTTCGGTGTGCTCCGCCGGCTCTGCCAAACGTTGCCATTTTAATTGCGCAATCACCATTGAACGGGGTAATTCTTTATCAGCTTCAATCATAGCCTTAAATAACTCACGCATTTTGGAGCCCCCTCTTTCGCAAATCTACTTAAAATTATATTAAATTCATGCTTATTCGTCAACTACGCGCCATTCTCATTGTTAACAAATAAAGCCTTTCCCAAAGTGTACTCAAAAGCTGTGAAGTACTTACTTTGAAAAAGGCTTTTTGTTACAATGTTTTAATCAATTCCTGTAAATAGGTACGGAATGAATCTTTGCAATGTTCACTGCGCAAGCCATATTCCACGGTGGCTTCCAAATAGCCAAGGCGGTCACCTATATCATAGCGACGGCCTTCGTATTCTAAGGCATATACGTCACTCTGCAATGCGGCAAGGCCATCGGTAAGCTGCAATTCACGCCCGGCGCCAAGCGGAGTATTTTCCAACACCCCAAAAATCTCAGGTGTCAAAATATAACGCCCCAAGACAGCCAAATTAGATGGTGCCAAATCGCGTGACGGTTTTTCAACCAAGCCATCCACTTTATAAATATGAGGCTCAATTTCATGCCCTGCTACGATACCATAGGAACTTACCTTTGTTTCCGGTACGCGCTGAGTGCCAAGAATCGTGCCACCCATACGCTCATGACAATCTATTAATTGCTTTAAACAAGGTTTTTCAGGGTTATATACCACATCATCACCCAGTAATACGGCGAACGGTTCATTGCCTACAAAAGCTTTGGCGCAAAGAATGGCATCACCCAATCCACGCGGTGCTTTTTGACGAATAAAGTGAACCCGAATATCCGCCAAGGAACGAACCATGGCCAACTGTTTTTTCTTGCCCTGCTGCTGTAACAACTGTTCCAATTCAACACTGGTATCGAAATGATCTTCAATGGCTCGTTTATTGCGCCCCGTAATAATTAAAATCTCTTCAATACCGGAAGCCAATGCTTCTTCCACAATATATTGAATCGCCGGTGTATCAACAATCGGTAACATTTCTTTAGGCTGTGCTTTGGTCACCGGTAAAAAACGTGTACCGAAGCCGGCGGCCGGAATAATAGCTTTGCGTACTTTGCCCATGTTTGAAAGACCTCACTTTTTTCCGTCATAATAATGATTAAGAGTAATTATGAAGCCATGCCATAGGGCACAGCTTCATAACCTAAAACATCTATACTTCGTTCAATTACTAGAAATCTTTAGCAACTACCGTATAAGACCATTTTTTCTGTTTAGACTGATATGTGAGCCACCCTTCAAAGGAGTGCATATCACGATGCCAAGTATAGTCTACATAACGCAACTCACCGGACTGTACATCACGTTTCGTAGTAATCGTAAATGTATCCAAACGAGTCAGGCGGAAGGAAGCCCCCACCGTAAAGTTATGAAGAATGTCTTCACGGTCAAACGGATATGGCGAATTATCTTTCGGATCAATATTATTCTGACGATAACCGGCAAATACGTTAACTCGTGAATTTATTCGCCAATTCGTATTACCGCCCCAGTACGGCATGCTGCGAATATGGTCGTTATAGCCATAGTAATCACGCTGATAGCCGGCAAAGAAACGTAAATTGGCATTTTTAGCCAATTTAATTGTATCATGGCTTACTTCACCAAAGTACATGTAGTGACTGCCCTTGATGTAATCTTCTTTCCAATAACCGGCCGTAGCACCGCCACGAACAGTAAACGGCGTATCGCCAATATGGTACACATTGGTATATACGGAGAATTCCGGTTTCTTTTCTACCCAAACGGTGCGGGCATTTAAAGTGGCCGATTCACGGCTCACGCCGACCGTAGCAACGCCCCAAGGCAAGTAATGACGATAACCGTAACTTGGCTTAAAGCCTTCCTTGGTCATCCACTGATAACGGAAGAACAATTCACCGTCATCACCAACCGGATATTTAAGACCGCCCTTCAAGCCGAAACCATCGTCGCTGGAATACGTCGGTCTTGGAATCAAGTCAAACACACTAAATTGACCTTGACGATCATTGCGAAGGGATACTACATATTTCTTCGTACTCATGATTTTACCGTTTTTAATAAACAGCTTGGCATCATGAATAATGGCTTTATCCCCCGGATACACTTCAATGGTGCTGCCTTCAATACGATAATCGGGCACACCTTTATAGGCCATAGCATGTTTGGTAGTAACCCAGCCTTTGGTAATAAGGCCCTGATTACCGTCGAATTCTGCTTTTTCAGCTTTCACATAGTATGGTTCTACATAGCCGATAACATCAGGTGCCGTCATAGCATTAGTGCCGCTGTTAAATACTAAATCTTGGCCCCGTAAGTCCTTAGTGGCCCCTTTATTTTCCAGGTAATGAAACTCACCATCCGTCGTATACTCTTGGGATTTAGTATTACCTAACAGCTTTTCACTATGAATTTCACGACTGCCCTGATAAGCATCTACTTTACCGACAGCCACAACATTGCCGGTAGCACTGCTGTAATACATGCTGTCCGCATCAACTTTAACAGGTAACTCACTGTCATTTACCGTGGTCACCGGCTTACCGCGACGGACTACACGAATAAGACCGCCATCGGACTCGCCCATATTAGCGATGGTTACCGGATTGGAATCGGTTGCAACATCTTGAGCATTTTCATAAACAAGGCCTCTATTATCGGCCGCCTGCACGGCTAATAAAGGCATAGCGACTAAAGCGGCACCCAATGCATACTTAGCCTTTTTCATTACCATCTTTTACCTACCTCATCTTCACTGGATTAGTTGCGTTTTACAACAATTATTGGTTGTGATTGTGATACATTCGTTTGATCCGCAGTGTCAGCACTTGCTTCTTCCACTTCACCATTGTCCTCAGAATCGCCATCTTCTACCGTTGCCGCTGAATCATCGGACTCTTCCACTACCTTCACCGGTGTATCTTCGTCTTCATAAGAGTCGGCCGGAACTAAGGTTACCGGTTCCGATGCATCACCTAATGTATAGTCATCATAGGAATCTTGGGAACTTGGATCGCTGGAATTATGAGCCTGGCCATCACCGCCTACGACAATCCCCTGTACGGTTACCAATTCTTGTGGCTGCACATAAATTGTAGCCCCTACAGGCAAGTCGATATTCTTACCCTTTACAAAGAAACCGCCTACTAAACCGACAGGACCCAATAATACGGCACCGGCTACAGAGGCGCCGGCTGCTTTCAATTCCTGCTGCGTACGAGCTTTTGCTTCTTCCCCTTGAATAGCTGTAAATTCAGTGCCATCCAATGCCGGAACTTTATCAAACATCAAATCTAATTTACCGTTACGACCAAAAGAGGAGGCTTTTTTAAGTTCGGAAATATGACCTTCCCCAACAGTACCTGCCGGTACCAATAAGATATTACCGTCCATCAGATCTTCCGACACGGTAAAGCTGAAAGTATCACCCAGTTTGCTGGTAGCCGTATTAATCGGCGTATTCAAAGTTACGGCAAATACTTCCGTGCTTGGTGCCGAGCCTACTTGAGACGTCAATTTCAAAGGTGCTCCGTTAATCGTTTTGGCTAAGGCATTAATTCGTGTGTCCAAGGCACCGGTACTGATACGACCGGTTACACTGCGTTCCAATTGTTCCACACGAGAAACTAAGGAACCGTTGCCCACTTTATTCTGGTAATGCCATTCCAACATGGATAATTCTTGACTTACCGATACTTTACCACGCGTATTGCCATCGATGGAATTATACAAGGAATCAACTTGTGAATTTAAAGTACCGGAAGAATCTCTACCATAAACGGTCTGACTAATCTGCTGCACACGATCCACTAAAGCCCCAACCTGCGTGGAACCATATACTGTATTTTCTAAGGCATCGGTTTTCTCTAATACGGTTTCCGGAGCCGCCCATACCTGACCGGTCATAAGCGCTGCTACCGCCAACGTAAGCATGTGTTTTTTCATACATCCTCCAAATAAACAAGACTTAACCTATTATTGAATGCTATTCGCCTCAATGCGTATTAAACAATATGATTAAATTTTGAGGTCAATAATAGCGGATACGCCAACCCCTTGAATACGGGATGCATTAACAGGGTTCTTGCTGTCGATAGGCACTAAACCTTTTACACGAGCTACATTATTAAAGCTGGCTTCCAACTGAGCTACCGCTTCAACGCGCTCTACTTCGGAAGCAGGACCCGTTACCTGAGCCGCCCCGATGTAACCGTTCGTACCTACACTGACAATCGGCACAACCTTAGTCGTATAAGTAGTGCTCAAGTTATTCTGAGCTAAAATTTTATTTAAAAAATCATTAATCTGGCCGCCGAAGCGATCAACTAAGATGCCCACGCCGCCGACTTTTAAAATGCTGCCTAAATTCAAGCTGAATGCTTGCGTCGTATTTACTAATGCACCGGTAGAAAGTGTTGCAATGGAAACGGCCATAACCGTTGCCAATAATTTCTTTTTCATATCTATGTCCTCCTCTATCGTATACATAATTAGCGGTTTATACTGATGTTATTATATCACAAATCAAAGCCTTTGTCCTTGTATAAGCGCCGTAAATACGCCATTCATTTTATAATTCATCATTTTTTTATATGCTAATACACTCTATTTTAAAGTGCATTATACTTATGTCTAAATTTTTATATGCTGCCATACACCACTTCTAAAACGCCAACCGGAAAATGCCGTACGCATACTCTGATCAATTAAAAGAGCTATCCATGCACCATACAGACCGAATCCCCAAGTAAAACAAAGGAGATATGTAATAATCGGTCTGAAAATAGCAATAACAAAGAGCGAATATTTCATAACATAGAAATTATCGCCCGCCCCTTTAAGGACGCCGGAATATACTAATTGCAAAGCCTGCGGGAAGCTGGCAAAAGCCATGAGAATCATAATATCCGCCCCCAGCTGCCAAACCAACCTATCTTGGGTGAAAATATCAAATACTACATTGCGTAAACCAAAATACAAAACAAAGCCGATTACCGAAATAATAAGAGCGATGCGAACACCGATTTTGCCGTAAGCCTCGGCTAAGTCAGGTCGTTTTTTCCCCAACGATTGCCCCGTATAAGAAGCACCGGAATAACTTAAACCCATGGCAAAATAGTAAAAAATATCAATCAAATTCATACAAATATGATGTGTTGCCAACGCCACTACACCTAATGACGCCACCATTTTGGTATACGCAAACATACCAAAACGTTCAAAAGCCTGCTCACCCAAAGAGCTGCCACCGATATAATAAATACCCTGTAAGATTTCACGATTGAATTTCCAACTGCCCCGATGCCACGACAAATGGGAGTCTTTCGCATGAATTGCATATAACAAAAGAAAGAAGATTAAGGTGTAGCTCGTCATAGTGGCTATCCCGGCTCCTTTGATGCCAAGCGCCGGAATCGGTCCCAGACCGTAAATCAAGGTAAAACTCATAACTACATTAAGCACATTACCGATGGCATTAGCTTTAAAAATAGCCTTCGTGTTACCCACGCCGATTAATGCCGCCCCCAGCATAACACCTAAGGCCGAAAAGAAAAGCCCGATAATGATGAATTGACCATAGGCAACGGCCTCATCAATATAAGAAGCCTGAGCTCCGGCAAACGTTAAAATAGGATTTAACAGATAAAAACAAATACACAACAAAGGCACGTAAAACAATACGGTCAATAATACCCCTTGTTTTAGTACGGAGTTCATCGTTTCATAATCCTCTTCCCCTTTGCGTCTTGCCACAATGGCTGTAATCGCAATCGCTGCGGAACGGACAAAAACGAGCATCACCATAAGCGGTTGACTCATAATCCCTACGGCCGCCAAAGCATCGGCTCCAAGAGCTCCTACCATAGCCAAATTGATGGCTGTCATAAGTTGCAACAACAACCCCTGCATCGTAGCCGGCCAAGCTACATCAATATATTCTTTATAAATTTCTTTTGTTGTCGGCACCGGTCCCAAACGTTTCGCCGGCGGCAAAATATAATCAATCCCAAATCGTCCCGCTAGTCCTAATAACATGACAACTCCTCTTTTTCAAAAACCCTGTTAAAAACCTCTCGCTATAAAAAAACACTCCTAAACAGAGGTCAAGGCCCTTGCCTAGGAGTGTTTATTAACTCGCATTTAATTATACACAGGATTCGTCAATTCTCATAGACCGACTATAAGTCTTAATTTGTCTTATTGAGGCAACGAAATGATGTCAGTGAAGATATCGCCTGCTTTTTTAATGATTTGTTCGTTACCCATAACGCTGATATGACTATCTTTCATAACCGAAGCTACCACTTCAGCCAAAGCCTTAATATCGCTCTGACGGGTCGCAATTACCTGTTCGCGCAAACGTTCCGCATCTTCAGGCGTTGCTTCACCGAAATATTCGCTCATAGCGCGCGGTCCGCGTAAAGCCGGCGTCAACGGAATATCGAGACCACTCATGGTACCGATAATATACTTACGCATTTCACGGTCGGAAATATCAAATTTCGCAAGATATTCGCTGAGCTCGCTGTATACTTTCAATGTTTCCGTCAAATTAGGGTCGCGATAACTGCAAAGTACAAAGTTACCATTGTTGTAGAAGTTTACGAAGGCACCATAAGCCCCACCCTGAACACGGATACGCGTCCACAAGTAATCATAACGCAAGATGACTTCCAACACCTTCATAGCACCGCTCGGTTTGAAGCCGTGGTCACGGAAGTTACCGCCTTGGGCTACGTACTGAACCTTACCGGAGGTAACAATACCTTCGTTAACATATTCCTTCGTAAGTTTCAACCCTTTAGCTTCAACAGCTTCATTCGGCCACTGTGGCAATACTTCCGTAAGCAATGTTTTGAAAACTTCAAATTCATGAGCTTCCCCGACAAAGTTAATGTCCACATTAGCAGGGCGGAACAATTTAGCCGCTACGGCTGCCAATTTTTGAGGCAACTCTTGAAGGGCTTTTTCATCAGCGGCTAACGCTGCCAACTGTTCAAAATAACCGAGGTTAGCGGCATCGCGGAATTTACCGAGTTCCGAAATCTGAGCAATGACACGATTCATTACAATGGTATGACCGCGACGGAATGCATCGGTATCCCAAATAGCTTTCGTTTCTTTAATGAGCTCGGTCAAACGATTTACATTGGCATAGTCAGTCTTCGTAACCAATTCAGACACAATGCGTACCAAAGCATCCAATTTATAATGTAACGCTTTGGCTCGTACGATAAATAACGGCGTAAACGCATCGCGCTGATTATATTTCGTGAAATCGGAGATGCTCGCACTGAAACCGCCGAGGTTCATATTAATTTCCTTGGCAATTTCGTTGTAATCATGCTCGGTAGTATTCACGCGGGAAATAAGATCGCTCAACAAGTTAGCATAGAACAATTCAGACTCATCAAGGCAATCTAAATGGAAATAGAAGCTGGTGTAGTTAATCCCTTTAGCCTGAGTCGGCACGAAATGCAAGTTCGCATCCCCCAGTTTGCTGTCGATACGTTCCACTCGTTCTACTTTAGGCGATAAATCGCTGAGTTCCAATAATGGAATGGTAGCCAACGCTTCTTCCGAATCCGGTGCCGCCTGACATGCTTTAAGGGCTTTTGTCTGTGCCACAATCGCTTCGATTTCAGCTTCGGTCATGTTAGCTTTAATTTCTTTTAGCTGAGCACGTTCCGCTGCTTCTTTCTTTTCCTGCAAACCTTTTTCCGGATAAATAGAAACGAGAGCTTTATGCTGATTCTTAAGCAAGCCACGTTCGATTAACTCTTCAAAATAACCGTTCGTAAGTCCTTCACGCAACTGTGTTAACGCCTCTTCGTAACGCAATGCCTGAATCGGATCTTTGTCGTAATTCCACTGATCCATAACGCGAATGCCGTAAGCCAAACCAATCGGACGACCCCCAAAATCAGCTTCGCGCAAAGCGAATTCCGTAATATTAAGGGATGCTTCCAATAAGCTCTTATCAAGGCCTTCCTTCACAAGTCGCGCAAGTTCCGATTCCACCAATTCCTGAACGCGCGCCTGTTCCTTCATTTCAGAACCGCTAACCGTTACATTCCAAATCGGCTGACGAACGCTATCTAAGAAATAACCGCTAATATCGCTGCCTACACCGGCTTTAACGAGTTTTTCCTTAAGTGGTGCTGCCGGCGAAGTCAATAAGGCATGGGTCAAAATATCAAGCCCTAAGCTGTCCACAACAGATATTTCCGGCATTACATAGGTAAGCGCATGCATAGTCTTGCCGCTTTCGCTCTCTTCCGTACCAATGCTGTACGGGTAGGCTGTTACTTTACCCTCAGCAAATGGTTTTTGCAAGGTAATTTCGGAATCAACCGTAATGGCATCAAAGTTTTGCAAATATTCATCGTTGATGAACTTTAATTGTGCTTCAATGTCCATTTTGCCGTACAAGAAGATGTAGCTGTTGGACGGATGATAATTTTTTTTGTAAAAACCTTGGAAATCTTCATAGGTCAAATCAGGAATATTATCAGGATTACCGCCGGAATCAACGCCATAGGTCGTATCCGGGAATAAATCCGCCATCATGTGGGTTTCCAAAATGGAATCCGGCGAAGAATATACACCTTTCATTTCGTTGTATACAACGCCTTTATAGGTCAATTCATCGTCCGCATTATCCAATTCATAATGCCAACCTTCTTGCATGACGATTTCTTTGTCAGTCGCTACGCGTGGGTAAAAAACAGCATCCAAGTACACATCCATTAAATTATGGAAATCCTTGTCATTCTTGCTGGCCACGGGATACATCGTTTTATCCGGATAGGTCATAGCATTCAAGAATGTATTAAGGGAGCCTTTAACGAGCTCTACAAATGGCTCTTTCAAAGGGAATTTACGTGACCCGCAAAGTACGGAATGCTCCATAATATGGGCCACCCCGGTGCTGTCCTTAGGTGGTGTGCGGAAAGAAATGGAGAACACTTTATTCGTGTCGTCCGCATCAATGTATAATAAACGGGCGCCGGACTTCTCATGGCGAAGCAAATAAGCTGTGCCGCTGATTTCCTGAACAGTCTCAATGCGCTCTACTTTAAAACCGCTATAGATATTTTGTTCTTTCATAGAAAAACTCCTTTATCATTATTTTATATTAAGCAATTAATTGATAATAATTAACTTCTCGGGCACTCAAATAAACTGTGCACAATTTATATTATACTAAAGATGAGTAAGATTTTCAAAATAAAACAGACTTTCTTAGGTTACTTCTATATAACCTAAGAAAGTCTGTTTATTGATAAGTTTAATAAGCCCTGACAGCCGCGCTAATAATTGCTATTGAACACTATTAACCGCGATTGCCGATAACTAAATTATCATGAATAGCACGAATCGCATCTTTTACGCGATCTTCCGCAATCAAGCAAGTAATGCTGATTTCAGAGGTACTGATAATTTCAATATTAATATTTTCTTCGCCCAAAATGCCGAACATCTGAGCAGCTACGCCCGGTTCACCAAGCATACCGGCACCGACGATGGATACTTTGGCCATTTTTTCATTAATGACATATTCTTCCATCTTCGTTTCCGCTTTAAGGCCGTCCAACACTTCACGAGCCAATACGACATCATCCAATGTAATGGTGAATACGATATCCGTCTTCTGATCTTCCACAGTACGAATGCTCTGCACAATCATATCCACATCAACATTTTTATCTGCCAAACTTTGGAAAATATGATGGGCAATGCCCGGTTTATTTTCAACGCCTACCACTGAAACTTTCGCCACATTGGTATCGTCAGCCACGCCTTGGATTACATGTTCATTTGCTTTCATTGTATAGTCCTCCCGAATAATGGTTCCCTCATTGTCACTGAATGTAGAGCGTACATGAATCGGCACGCCGTAACGGCTACCCATTTCTACGGCACGAGGCTGCATAACACCCGCCCCCAAGCGAGCCATTTCAAGCATTTCACCGTACGTAATTTCATCCAATTTAACCGCATTCGGTGCAATTCGAGGGTCGGTCGAATACACCCCTTCCACATCGGTGAAGATTTCACATACATCCGCCTGCATTGCCCCCGCTAATGCAACGGCTGTCGTATCGGAACCACCACGTCCGAGAGTCGTAATATCACCACAATCGGTAATCCCCTGGAAGCCGGCAACAACCACTACGTTACCTTCATCAAGGGCTTTAAATACACGTTTCGGATCGATTGTCAAAATGCGACCTTTCCCGTGATTATCACTGCTCAAGATACCGGCTTGAGCGCCCGTCATGGAAACGGCCGGTTGCCCTTTTTCCATAAATGCCATAGCCACCAACGCAATGGATACTTGTTCCCCTGTCGATAACAGACGGTCCATTTCGCGACCAAACGGTCTCGATGTAACAGCGCGTGCTAATGACACTAAGTCATCAGTCGTATCGCCCATAGCCGATACAACGACTACAACGCGGTCTTCCGGCTGTTTGTCACGCAAAACGCGGTTGACTACATTGTAAATTTTCTCCGGTGAAGCCACAGAACTGCCACCGAACTTCTTAACAATTAACGCCACTATGCATCCCTCTTTATCTCTAAAAATACTATAAAATATATAAAGATACTCTATCATAAAAAGGCTCTTTGTGTAAAGCATAAAAGCCTTTAATCTTCATCTAAAGACAAGTTCACTAAAAAAGTACTGAGTCCACATACATTTCAGCCGATTTTACACCGACCGCAATGGTTCTCCCTCCTTGATTAGCCTTCTATTCTGGTCTTAATATCTTCAACCTGAGCTAACAGCTCATCGAGGCTGAAATAACCGGCGCGACGTGTAATTTCCTTGCCATCCATATACACAACAATGGCCGGCACCGTGAAAACACCTTGCTGAGCCGCCTTAGCCGGCTCTAATTCCACCGATACATAGCTGTACTCAATACCTTCCTGTTCCTTCACCCAAGCGCCCAGCTTCGTCTCTAAAGCGCCACAAGGCTGACATGTGTCGGAACCGTACTGCACGATTGAAATCATAGGCCTCTCCTTTCTCTCCTTTCATTATATACAATATAACGTAGTATTAATAATCTAAAAACTTTCTGACTTCGCATTTCAAAATCACTTGCTATCAAAAGCTTCCGGTTCTTAATAATGCAAATCTACTTCAGCGCGATAAAAGACGCACACGCAATAAAAAGGGGTTGTAAGCAAAACATGAGCTAAAAACTCAATTTCGTTACAACCCCTAATAGCTTTCGTTTACGCTGTTATTGACAACGAAGTAAATCGGAAAAAGTTATTATTGAACAACGATATCTTTTTCAGATTCCCATAAGCCGTGGATATTGCAGTAAGAAGTAGCAATCAATTTACCGGATTTTTTGAAGGATGCTACAACAACACCGGCTGCTTCTGCATATACAGGGCCTTCGTTGGCACCGGCAGCGGCTTCACCATGTACGTTGAATTCGAGGCGAGCTACTTCGTAAGGAAGCGTAGTGCCTTTTTCAACATAGTATAATTTGATCCAAGAAATATGATGTTCAGTTGTGTTTGGATGCGCAATGTCTTTGCCTACTTCCAATTCAATGTGAACTTTTTCACCTGCTTTAACTGTATCAGGTGCGGTAATTACAGGAACGTGTTTTTCATTCTTGAAATCTGCGGATTTTACATAGTTTGTTACTGCCATTGATATAACCCCCTTGGTCATAAAAATTATATCCTATAAGAACTTTCTTATAGTAAAAATTAATAATAACTCTCTATAAGTTAATTATATCCATTTACCTCGATTTTTTCAAGCACAAAATACTAATTTTTTCGATTTATAAACATGCCTTTGACATGAATTTTACTAAAACTCAATGCCCCTGGCTGCTTTGATGCCCTGTTGATAAGCATGCTTAACTACGCGCATTTCCGTAACGGTATCGGCCATGGCAACGATCTCCGGCTTCGCATCGCGCCCGGTAAGAACCACATGAAGGCGCTCCGGTTTGGTTTTCAATAAGTCCACAACCTGTTCAACCGGCAATAAGCCAAATTTTACGGCATAGTTGATTTCATCAAAAATTATGAGGTCCCATTTATCGGACATCACTTCTTCCGTCAACATCTGCCAGGCATTATCAGCCGCTGCCCGATGAGCTTGTAAATCAGCCTCCGAAGTTTCTTTATTGTGAAAAACAAAGCCTTTACCCATAGGGCGAATTTCGATAGGCATACCGGCCTTTTGTAGCGCTTCTATTGCTTTCAGTTCACCATAGGCTTGACCGCCCTTAATAAACTGTAAAATCAGCACGCGATAACCATTGCCAACGGCACGCAAAGCAACCCCTAAAGAGGCCGTTGTTTTGCCCTTGCCGTCACCGGTATTGACCAGAATGAGGCCTCGACTAGGCTTAGCCGTCGCAGTTGCAGCCGCTGTAGTTGCACCCGTGGTAGTTGCGTCCGCCATAGTGGCAACCGACATAGCTTCAGCCGTCGTATTGGATTTTAACACTTTATCAGTCATCCTAAGCCTCCTTGGCACGATAGGCCTTGGCAGCCGCCACAAAACGTTCCGCCGCCGCTTCATTACCGGCAAAGTTTAAATGCAAATAGCTGGCCAATACATTGTCTTTGCTGTAACCGCCTTTATAAGACTGCAATTTGCGGCCCCCTTCGAAATGAAAAGCCCACGGGAATTCAGCTTCGGTAATCTGCGGTGACAATTCCATCGTAGAAAAATGGAACTCATGACCACGCAAAGATTCATCTTTAGGTGCCAATAAGGTATCCCCTAAAGCCGTAGCCGTTACATAGCCAACTTTTTGTAATTTAGCCTGCATGACTGTCTTAGCCGGCACAAGGCCAACCATAGGACGGGTAATATTTTCAAAATCGGTAACCGACTCGCAAAGATACATGAGACCACCGCACTCCGCGTAAATCGGCATACCGTCAGCGGCTGCATCCCGTATAGCCGCCATGAGGCCTGTATTTTCGCTAAGTGTTTCGAGGAACATTTCCGGAAAACCGCCACCAAAAAGCAAGGCATCTACATCAGGTAACGTTTTATCGGTAAGCGGGCTGAAGTAAACCAAATCCGCCCCTTCCGCCGCCAAAGCCTGTAAGCTGGCCGGATAATAGAAAGAAAACGCTTCATCATAGGCTACCCCGATGCGAGCTTTTGGCCCCGTCACTTCTTTTGCGGTCAATTCCGGCACCATCAAGGTTGGCGCCGCCGTGGCTAAGTTAGCCAATGCATCCAAGTCGACACTAACCTTTACAGCTTCGCGAATCGTCGTCAACGCCGATTGCGGATCCGTTTCCGTCACCGGCGTAAGACCTAAATGACGTTCCGGCGAATGCATCCGTTCATCGCGCCGAATGGCCCCGATAACGGGAATCCCCAAGCGTTCCATAGCTGTACGAATCATATGCTCATGATTGTCGGAGCCGATGCGGTTGAGCAAGACGCCCGCCAAATTAACGGCCGGGTCATACTCTTTAAAGCCCTTGGCAATCGCTGCCGCACTTTCGCCCATAGCTTTACAATCAATAACCAAAATAACCGGTGCATCAAGCGATTTAGCGATTTCTGCGGTGGAGCTCACGCCTTCACGGCCGCCGTCATAGAGGCCCATAACGCCTTCCACAATCACCAAATCCGCATCCCCTGCCATACCGGCAAAGAAAGGCTTCATTTTATGGGGCGGTACCAACCATGTGTCTAAATTGTAACAATCACGACCGCTGGCCAGTTTATGAAAACCGGGGTCAATATAGTCAGGGCCCACTTTAAAAGCTTGCACGGCCTTGCCCTGCTCGTGATACGCCGCCAATAAACCGGCTACAATGGTCGTTTTACCTACACCGGAATTTGTTCCGGCGATGACAACTCTCGGAATAGCATATGATTTCATAGTCTTAGCGATCCTTACGCTTAGCCAATACAGTGGATAAATAGTTTAATTTCAAATCAGCCGGTAACTCATCGAGACCGCGATATACTTCTTCGCCATCAAGACCAACACGACTGATCATTACAGCATCATCAGCCATATCGTGTTTTTTCAAAACTTCCTGAACTTCGTGGAAATTGCGATATACTTTCATGATTACCGCATCATCGGCAACTGCTAATACTTTGTCGATTTTCTCTTTAGGTGCTGTAGCCGGCACAATAGCCAACACTTCTTCCTTTTCTACAATCGGATAACCTAAATGGGAACCGATAGCACAGAATGCGGTTACGCCCGGAATTGTTTCGATTTCAAAACCGGTGTTTTCAATCAAACGATATACATACATATACGTACTGTAGAACATTGGATCGCCCAAAGTAAGGAATACTACATTCTTACCGGCTTCCAAATAGCTGAGGATGATTTTTTTGGCTTCCTGCCAACCTTCAGCCTGCGCATTGTCATCAAGCACCATTGGGAACACAACCGGCACGATTTCCGTATGTTCCTGGATATACGGTTTAGCAATGTTGAGCGCTACGGAACCGTCTTTCTTTTCGGTTTTTGGCGTAATAATAATATCCGCTTCGCCTACAATACGAGCTGCTTTGACAGTCATTAATTCCGGATCTCCGGGACCTACGCCGATACCAAATAATTTACCTTTCATGATAAACTCCTTTTCTTAACACTTGATAACAAAACTATCTTGAAATTGAATCTTGCTTAGATAATACTTTCTTATTGTATGCGTTACTTGCCGCAAAGAGCAAGTATTTTTTATTTAATCTTAGGAATACTCGGCCGATGGGAACTGCGTTTTTCATAGCGCCCGGCCATGGCATCTTTTAAGTGGTCTGCGAATATTTCCTGAACACCGCGATACTCACCAAGTCCCTTCAAATGACGTACCACTTCAAAGCCTGCTTCTTCCAACATGGATTGTACACTGTCATCTTCATCGCCGAAGATATCGTTTAAGGCATGATCACCGGCCACTAAAAGAAGGGGATGCACCTGAATGCGTCCCGGCCGTTTCCCGTCAAGCCATTCCCACGGAATAACCGTATCCTCCAATTCGGGGAAGCATTCCAAGGTCGTCACACGAACATTGGTATGACCGGTACGCCACAATTTCAACTGTAACGCGGCATACGCCGTGTTACCTACGCTCATGCCACCATGACCGACCAATAACAGACCTTCTTCTGCCGGTACATTAAGTTTTTTTATAAAATTCTCAATGAGTGCTTCATAGTCATCAGGTCGTTCTTCCTGACCGATAAAATACAGTAAAGGGCGTCCCATAGCAATGTGTTTCAAAGAACCTTGTCCTTCATAAGCCATTATATTGGCTTTCAATTTATCAAATTCTTCGCCGCCAATCATATGAAGCGGTTGCACCGCAATGGATTCATAGTCTTCAGCAATTAAGGCCTCAATGGCACTCTGCTCCGTATCGATTTCTTCGCCCCGTTCACGCAAACGTTTAACAATAATGCGTGAAGTAAAAGCTAAACGAACTTCATAGTCTTTAAACTCTTTTTTGATAAAATCCACAACCGGATCGATTTGATTGATCCGTGCCGTTGGCACCGTAGTGCCAAAAGCGACTACTAAAACAGCTTGCTTCATACACCCTCCTTTAAAAAAAACGGTCCCCAAAACGAGGACCGTTAGTATGTAATTTTAACGTATTAAACAGCCATACTCGAGCGGTTTACGCTTTCCGTCTTAGCCTGCTGATGCGCCTGCTGTTTACGCTCAATCATGCGAATGGACTGGGCTAAATGTTTTAAGAATAACTCTTGAATAAACGGGTTTTCACCTAAGCCTTCATTCCAAATAGAAACACCATAGCCTTCTTCAGTAAGCAAAGTAGCTACGGAATCGGAACGATCGCCACCTAAGAAGTCCATCAAATGTTCTGAGCCGATAAGCGCCAACGGCACTACCAAAACTTCTTTATGATCTAAGCGTTCCAATAAAGTTAAAGCCTGTTTGAAATTAGGGAATCCATTCGATGTAAACACCGCCACATTTTGGCCGTTACCGTATAAGCATTTTAACTGCAAAGCACTGAATTCCAATTGATTTTGGCCGTTTGCCATAAGCAAAATGGATTTATTCAAGGCGCGAATATTCACGTGCTTCATAATGGCATCAATGGTAGCCACATAATCATCGGCATAGTTTTTTACACCTAAAGAACTTAAGAGTGGCTTACCTACGTGAATGCGCATGGCGTTTCGTTCAGTATTATAGGTAAATGCGGCAATAGCTTTACGCATCTTTTGATAACATTGATCGGCTACCAAGGCAAATGGTAAAACAAATACATCGCGGACGCCGGTATTCTTAAATTCAGCCAACACGGCTTCCAAAGATTGTACCGGTTTTTCATATTTTTCATTCCACTTCTCCACCAGCGCATCCGCCAAAAAGACACGGCGAATTACTGCATCGGGATATGCTTTTTTAATCTTTGCTTCCATTATGCCTACGGATTTCTCTACGGCTTCGCCGTATATTGAACCGAATGTCGCTAAGATAATACCCTTTATACTCATTTTATAAATCCTCCGATATCAAAAATACCTCTAAACTTATACCATAATCGAACCTCTTAATCTGACAAAAATCTGTCATATTTCACATTATCGAATACATTCGAAATACATGTTGATTATTCTTCGTTGGTATAATGATACGTTAGATTTTATTTTTAGTCAATGAGAATTTCTCTCATTTTCAAACTTATCAATGATTATCAATGATAAATCGGAAATTTAATTATATTTTCATCAACTATATTTATCTTTACCGATTCACTTCTATTTTCATCGATTTAAAGAGAATTTATATCCCATTACTATTACAAAGAATACTACTTGCTTACAGGTATTATATTAATAATTCAGATAATACTATACCAATCACGGTCTACGATTGATACAGATAACATCTAATAATTAATATTCCTCATTCATGAATTTTTATACATCAAGTTTCTTAATTTAGTCATTCATTCAATCAAAAAGCAATGTATTGTTACGCCTATAATTGATAATAATTATGGTTGCGAGAACACGCGCGGTGCTGCTACTTCAAAAATCTCAGCAATCATAGGTAAAAATTTGCCTTCAATTAACGTACGTTTACGTTCGCTTTTAGTAATTAACCACAATTGTTTGCAATTATAGGTAATGCGCAATAAGCTGTTAATATATTCGTTAAAATCCTCTTCGCCCATGGCGCTTTTAAGAGCTAATAATTTGGAATGTAAAGGTTCACCTTGATACTCTTCACGTTCCAATACAGGCGTAAATGCCACTTCATATACCGATTCCGATAGTTCATTAGGACCGGCACCATTTGTAAATTGATCCATACGATGGACCTCCTTTGTTAATATATAGCTATTTATCATAAAGCACATTGCCCTATGATGAACACCATTCTCTATTCATAGTACCAAACTTTGACTCCTTTGCCTATGTGTAATCAAAAAAGTGTATCACAAATAACCAAAAGTTATTACTCATAAATAAGTCCCTTATTCCTAGGAGTTATATGACCCGGGTAATTTCCATTCACAGTGAGTATACCCTACCCGGTATTGCATTGACAGTGGACATTTATTCTGCTATGATGATTATCAAATGAATACGACCTTCAAGGTGCCCGACTTAATAGAGAAGAGCAGTAGAAGCTGCCGCGGTCCCGCCGCTGTAAGAGGGAGCACAATCAAAATACCACTGGAAGTTTCTGGGAAGGTGATTGTTGCGTTGAACTTGAGCCAGAAGACCTGCCTTGATGGATTGCCGATAACCCACGAAGGATGGCGAGGTTAATCAATGTCACTACCTGTACTATACACTGACCGGGAATTATTTTTTTAATTCATAAACGACTTAATTAAGTTTGATATGAACTAATATACGTCAGGTGCTTAGCATAACTAGTGATTATTAATACTACCTCTGCCCTGTGGGCAGAGGTTTTTGTATTTTATTTTATTCTATTTTTAGTTTTTATTTTTATCTTCTTTTTATCACGAGGAGTGAATGAAATGAGTAAACATTTTTTCAAAAAAACGTTAGCTACAACATTAGCAGTGGCCGCTTTAACAGGCTTCGGATTCCTTGCTACAGACGTAAACGCTGCTTACCAATTAAGTGACGAAGTAACAACTGCTACCCCTGCATTATTGGAAGCAACTGAAATCGGTGTTCGCACTTACAACACAACCGATCCTGTATTGGCTAAAGCACCTAACAAAGATGCTATCGTAGTAATGAGCTTTGGTACTACATTCACTGATACTCGTGCTAAAACAATCGATGCGACTATCAACGAAATTAAAGAACAACATCCGGGCGTAAAAGTAGTTACAGCTTTCACTTCCCACATCATTATCGATCGTATCAAAGCTAAAGAAGGTATCACCTACCCTACGCCTGAAGAAGCACTCGATCAATTAAAAGCTGAAGGTTACACTCGCGTTGCTTTGGCAACTCTCGACGTAATCCCTGGTATCGAATACAACTATAAAACAGCTGTTTACAATCAGTACAAACATAACTTCAAAAAAATGACATTTGGTACACCTCTCATGTACTGGATGGGCCAAGAAGGTCAAACTGACGATATTGCTAAAACTGTACAAGCTGTAGCAACTCAGTTCCCTAAAGTAGGTCCTAAAGATGCTGTACTTATCATGGCTCACGGCACTCCGGATCCTTCCAACGCTTACTATTCCGTAATCCAAGATCGTTTGGAATCGGCCGGTCTTCACAACACTTACATCTACACCGTAGAAGGATGGCCAAGCCTTGAAGACATCGTTCCTCAATTGAAAGCAAAAGGCATCGAACATGTCACCCTTATGCCATTCATGATGGTAGCCGGCGACCATGCCAACAACGATATGTCCGGTGACGAACCTGATTCCCATAAATCCATCTTGTTGGCTGACGGCTTCAAAGTAGACACTTACATCCATGGTCTTGGTGAAAACCAGAAAATCCGTGACCTCTTTGCCGCTCATGCCGATGAAGCTTGGCAAGCTCTTCAAAACGACGCTAAATAAGATATAACACTGTAAGGGTTCATATTATTGCCAAAACGCACTTACAAGCTAAGACGTTTTGACCAACCAAAAGCGTTCTATACATAAGGAGGCTGTAATAAAATGTAGAGCATATCACATTTTACTTACAGCCTCTTTTAATTGCTATATTTGGATCTATAAAAGTGCCATACGCACCATATAACGATAGGCACCATATAACCATACGCAACACATAACCATAGGCAACCACCATCACCTGTGGTATAGTACAAGTATGAGTTTGCGAAACAGATTTTACTAAAGCTTGTTTTGGAACCGCTATGAATTACCTGCTTACTCACAGGTAATACTTTTACGTACTTTTTATCTACTGTCAGGCAGGTGTATTATGAGAAAATTTTCACGCTTAACCATTATTGTAATGGCGATGACAGTCATTATGGCTATCCTCGCCGGCTGCGGTAAAACCGATTCCACATCATCCGCAGCCACCCGTACTTTAACCTATAAGGATCAAACCTATACGGTGCCGGCCAAACCGGAACGAATTGCGGTACTTGCCAATTCCCTACTCTATTTCATGGATGCCATTGATGCCAAATCCATCAGCCGCGTAGAAACGCAGGATGACATGCCCGCTCACCTCAAAGAATTACCTTCTTTAGGGCAGACCGCCAACATCAACATGGAGCAACTTATCGGTTTGAAACCGGACCTCGTAATCGGCCTCAGCAATCAGCACAGCAAATTTGAAGGCCAATTACAGAGTAATAAATTACCGTATATTTTAATTTCCTATGACGGTATTAAAGACAATGTGCCCCTCATTGAATTCTTAGGCCAACTGACCAATCACGAAGAGAAAGCTAAAGAAGTTATTGCCCAGTACAACAGCAAAATTGACAAAGTCAAAAATGCCGTTAAAAATGTACAACCGGCCCGCGTAGCCGTGTTGCGCGCTACCGGTAAAGCGGTAACCGCTGAAGCTACCTTAGCCGTAACAGCCGCTATGGTTCAAGAATTAGGCATGCAGAATGTGGTGTTACAACATGGCGATTTTGATAAATCTGCCAAGACCATTCCGTACTCCTTAGAAACGCTCGCTTCCGACGATCCGGACATCATTTTTGTTTCCACCATGGGTAAAAAAGATGAAATTACCAAAACTATGGAAAAAGAAATGACCGGCAATCCGGCATGGCAAAATCTTAAGGCTGTAAAAAACGGTAAAGTATTCTACTTACCATCGAATTGGTTCTTATTGAATCCGGGCTTACAAACACCGGAAGCCATGGCTGAGCTTGTTAAAATGGCCTATGGCATCGATGTAACCTTCTAAATTAAGCCCCTAAGAAAAGTTATTAACATCAGTGCAAAATCGCATGTAATTTAACACTGAAAATATAAAGAGGGATTAACGAACAGACGATATTATATCGTTATACGTTAATCCCTCTTTTTATTCACTTGATTAATCGGATTATAGGGCATGGATCATTCTGCCTGCTGCACAAGCCCTTCAATTTTAATGTACGGGCTGTTATCGGGACCCTCTTCAATGAGAGCATCAACAGCGAACACTGTTTTTAGAAGCTCCGCTGTCATGACCTCTTTAGGACTGCCCACAGCTGCCAAATGACCTTCATGAAGTACGGCCACCTGATCCGAATATCGAGCCGCCTGATTCAATTCATGAAGTACCATGACAACCGTAAGCCCCTGTTCACGATTCAAACGGCGCAATAGTTCCATCACTTCAAACTGATGATTAATATCCAAATAAGTCGTCGGTTCATCCAAGAGAAGAATATCCGGCTCCTGCGCCAACGCCATGGCAATCCACACGCGTTGCCGTTCCCCGCCGGACAAAGACGATACCGGCTGATTGCGCAAATGCGTCGTCTTCGTTACAGTCATAGCACTCTCAACGGCTTGACGGTCTTCACCGGCCGTATTGCGCCACCAATTTTGATGAGGAAAGCGCCCACAATAGATAAGCTCTTCCACCACCATATCGCGCGGTACTTCCGGCGACTGCGGCAAAAATGCCATCCGCTGTGCCAACGTGCGCGGCGAATAGGACGACGCCTTTTGACCGTTAATATAAATCGTGCCACTAATAGGCTTTACACTGCCCGTAATGCACTTTAAGAGCGTACTTTTACCGCACCCATTCGGTCCGATAAGTGTCGTAATGGCACCAGTCGGTACCTCCCAAGTGATACCTTTTAAAACATCTTTTTGCTCAAAAGAGACCACTATATCCTTCACCGTAATAGCCGGCACCGCTGTTGTTGCCGAGGCTTGTGCTTGATTACTCATAGTCATCATGCATCCCTCCGCAACAAATATAAGAAGAACGGCGCACCGAAGAAGGCCATAATAATGCCTACAGGCACTTCTACGGGGCTAAATAGCACACGCCCCAACGTATCACTCATAACGAGTACTGCAGCCCCTAAAAAAGCTGAGCCCGGCAATAAGAATTTATAATCGGACCCAATCAGCATGCGGGCTACATGCGGAATAACGAGCCCTACAAAGCCGATAAGACCGGCCACACTAACTGCACTGGCAGCGAGGAACGCAGCCACCGCCGTCATGGTAAAACGGGTCTGTTCCACCGGTAAACCAAGTCCTTTGGCCGTTTCATCACCAAGACTTAAAATTGTCAAGCGCTGGGAACCTAAAAAAGCCGTCAACAAGCCGATGACCGTATATGGTGCCAAGAGGTATACCTGTGGCCAGCTGCGCGCCGAAAGGCCCCCTACCATCCAGAGTAAGGCACCTTGCACGCGATCACCATAGAATACGAGCAACGCGGAAATCCCGGAACCCAAGAAAGCCGCCACGGCCACCCCGGCCAAAATAATACGAGTCGGCCGAATCCCGTTTTTCCACGCTAAGGCATACACCATGAGAGCTGCCGCCAAAGCGCCAACGAAGGCCACTAAAGGCACTAAATACTCCCAGCTCGGAAAGAGAATGAGGATTATAACCCCGGCCAAACCGGCCCCCGAAGAAACACCCACAATCTGCGGATCTGCCAGCGGATTTTTCATTACAGCCTGCAAAATAGCGCCGGCTACGGCCAAATTGGCGCCCACCAAAGCGGCTACAATATTACGAGGAAAACGGATATTCCAAATAACCATCTCCTGCGTATCCTTGAGTTCGGAGCTCCATAAAGTATGCCAAATTTTCGCCATCGTAATATCGGCGGAACCGAATACAAGGGAAATAACCATGGCCGCCAAGGCTAAGGCCAGAAAGAGAAGGACCAGAAAACTTCGTTTCACATTGCGATGCCGCTCATTCGGCAAAACTTGGCCTACTTCGGCCCCATTTTTGGTATCATTACTCTGATTAGTCATTTTTCTTCGACTCGTTGTCTTGGACAAACAACATGCCGTCACGTTTTACGCCCGTATAAAGAAGCGCGTTTACCACGGAAGCGGCAATCGGACTGCCACCTTTATTGCCTTTAACCGTAATGTACGGTACCGGAGATACTTCCATTAAATAATCTTTCGATTCGGCAGCGCCTACGAAACCAACCGGAATACCGATGATAAGCGCCGGTTTAACCCCTTCTTCCAAAGCGAGACGCAACACTTCATAAAGAGCGGTCGGAGCGTTACCGATGGCCACGATTTGACCGTCCAATTGTTTACCGAACGTACGCATAGCGGCGATAGAACGTGTTACGCCCAATTCTTTCGCCAATTCAGCCACTTTTTCATCTTTAATGAGGCAATGCACTTCACTGCCGCGAAGAGCCAACGCCGGTTTATTGATGCCGGTGCGAACCATTTCTACGTCGCAATACACATGAGCACCGTTCTGCAACGCTTCAATGCCTTTTTTAACCGCATCAGGACTGGTACGAACGAGCTGCGCGTATTCTACGTCACCCGATGCATGAATAGTACGGGAATATACGCGCACTTCATCATCGGTGAGGTTTAAATCTTTAACATATGGATAAATGATTTCCATACTTTTATCTTCAATGGCTTTAGGGTTTTTAATGTAATCCACTTGTTTTGTCCTCCCATAAATCACAGAACTCCTGAGCCGTGGAAATGGTCATAGCCCCTTTGGCAGGCTCCGGACGATCAATAACAATGATATGTAAACCTAGATCAATAGCAGCTTGTAACTTCGTATCGGAACCACCTACGAGGCCGGAGTTTTTCATGACCACCACGTCTGCCTTCGTATCGGCAAACATAACCTTGTTCATATCATAACTGAACGGTCCCTGCATGGCAATAATTCGTTTTGGCGACACGCCCAGGTCTTCCATGATTCCCAGCACTTCCGCCGTCGGCAATACGCGGGTCCAAACGTCAATATCCTGAAGGGCTTCCGCTTTGGCAAAAATCCCCATCGTCTTGCTCCCCGTTGTCAAATAGACACGCTTATGCAAGCTGCTTGCCAATTTACCGGCCAACGCGGCCGCCTCAACTTCATTACTTACATGATGAAGTTTATCATAATCCGGCAGCGGCACTTCCTTGCGTTCAAAACGAAGGAACGGTATATTCATCTCTGCCGCCGCATCCCGCGCCGTAGCGGTAACTACGGCTGCGTACGGATGGCTGGCATCGATTAAAAGACGAATCTTTTTATCGGCAATAATTTCTTTCATCGCCTCTTTGTCGAGGCGCCCCGTATGCACTTCGATCCCTTCATGAGCCGCCAGTTGCGCCCCATATTGGCTGACCACCGATACGAATACGGGTTCTTTGGTAGTTTCACGAACGGTAACCGCCAAATTGCGACCATCTAATGTGCCCGCAATGACCCAAATCATAATTTGTAGCCTCGAGGGGTAATCATGCGGCCGTTTTCAACATAAGTCTGGCTGTTGCCGATAATAACCAACGTCTGCATATCGATTTCTTCTTTAGTAAAGTTTTCCAAATCGGAAATCACCATATGCTGACCCGGACGACCCGCTTTTTGAACAATGCCGACAGGAGTTTTAGGGTCGCGATGTTTAAGCACCAATTCACGCACTTCGTCCAAATGTTTAACGCGTTTTTTACTGCGTGGATTGTAAAGGGCAATAACCATATCCCCTTCAGCGCTCAAATCGGCACGTTTTTTAATTAAATCCCAAGGTGTCATAAGATCGCTCAAAGAAATAACGGCAAAGTCGTGCATAAGTGGAGCACCCAATACGGCCGCTGCCACATTAACAGCACTGAGCCCCGGCACAATATCCACTTGCGGACGGTTTTCAGCCGGTACTTTGTTGGCCAGTTCCATAACGAGACCGGCCATACCGTAGATGCCGGAGTCACCACTGGAAATAACCACTACTTCGTGACCTTCAATGGCTAAATCCACCGCCTGCTGACAACGGTCAACTTCCTGCATCATAGCAGTGCCCACTTTTTCTTTGTCCGCAATTAAATCGGCGATGAGGTCGAGATATGTCAAATAACCTACCACGCGGTCAGCCGCCAAAATCGCTTCACGAGCTTGCGGTGTCATGAATTCTTCGTTGCCCGGTCCGATACCGATTACTTTGATTGTACCTGGGCGATGGCTACCGTTGTTCGTGGATACACCGTTTTCTTTTGTAGTAATGTTTGGCTCTTGGCCTGTAATAGTGCTGTTGTTTCGCATACGTTGCCTACTCCTATCGTTTCTTTAACAAAATTAGATTCTTCAATATGACTTGCTTCTATGAAAGGCGCCATTTCTTCTTGCGTAAAAAAGTGAATGGGCCATTGTAACTCTCGTACTGCTGCCAATAATCCCACTTCATCGGCTTTGACAATCACCGATGCGGCAGATGCCACACTCTTGGGCGAACGATTCACATTGGCCAATGAATCGTTAACGGCATGTAAGATCAATTCTTTCGGCGTGTCACGGCGACAGCCGATACCCACCGTCATTGTCGGCGGTCTAAGCACCAAGGTGCGCGGTCCAAAGGGCAATAATAAATCGGTAATGACTACGCGCGCTGCATTTTCGCCGCCCGTTTCGCAAGTAGCCTTGCCCGTTACGGTATGCGGATTAAAACGAATGAGTTCAATCCCCTGCGCTTTGGCTACCGCTTCATACTCATGTAAAAAGAACAAGGTATCGTCAATATAATACGGTACCCTTTCACCCGCTACGAGAGCCGAATTAACTTCTCGCAACGTGCTGAAATCTTCTACCTTAAAGCCTAGTTTGCGGGCCAGTACATCCGGTGCGGGAATACCGTTCACGTCCGTAGCCGTCGTGATAACCGGCGTGGCGCCCACAAACTGAGCAATATCCGCCGTCCACTCATTGGCACCGCCGAGATGACCGGACAATAAACTGATGGCAAAATGTCCCTGCTCATCCATGACCACTACAGCCGGATCTTCCGACTTGTGCTTAATGTATGGGGCAATCATGCGCACCACAATGCCCGTAGCCATGATAAAAAGCAGTTTATCATACGATTTAAACCACGTTTCCATATGGGGCTTCATGGAACTGAAAAATTCGGCAGTATCACCACTGGCACGACCTTCTTTTTCAAAACAGTGCACCTCATAATTCGAATCTGCTTCAAAATGATGCCGCAACTTCTGCCCCAATCCGGCGCCATGAACCGTAACGGAAATAATCGCTATTGATTCCATAAGCCTACTCAGTCCTTCGCACTGCGGTACATGTGACTGAAGCCTTTGTCATACAATTTTGACAATTCATAATCACTGTCAAGAACCTTGCTGACCACGATCATGGCCTGGCGCAATACGCCTTCCTGACTTACGATATCCGCAATCGTTTCCAAAGTACCGCGAATAATGCGTTGATCCGGCCAGGATGCTTTCACCACAATCGCAACCGGTGTCTTAGGGCTATAGCCGCCTTTGATGAGTTCTTCGACCACTTTATCCATCATTTGCACGCTAAGGAAAATACACATGGTTGCTTCATGAGCAGCGAGCATGGCCAACTTTTCCTTCGGCGGCATCGGCGTACGGCCTTCCATACGCGTAATAATTACCGTTTGAGACACATTCGGCAACGTGTATTCCTGCTTCAAAGCAGCTGCCGTTGCGAGGAAGGAGCTTACGCCGGGTACTACCGCATAAGTGATGCCCAATTCTTGCAAACGATCCATCTGTTCCTGAATAGCGCCGTAAATAGCAGGGTCGCCGGTGTGTAAACGAACGATAGCTTTACCTTCAGCGGCACCGCGTTTAATAACCTCGATTACTTCATCCAGATTCATAGTCGCGCTGTTATGAATTTCACAATCTTTTTTACAAGCTTTTAAAATCTCCGGATTTACCAAAGAGCCGGCATAAATCACGATATCCGCTTCACTGACTAAACGATAGCCTTTGCGCGTAATGAGCTCAGGATCCCCGGGACCTGCGCCTACAATATGAACTACCGGTACTTCTTGATTCGCCGTCATAACATTCTCGCCTGACATTGTTTTATCTTCACTCATGTTCCGTTTTACCTCCTCGGCCTGCTGGCCAACTTAATTGTAATATATAATATAATTCGTATCTTAAATCCAGCATCTATATAACTTTGGGCTTAGCTCAAAGTCTTTATAGTTTTGGCTCGATAATTCGAATCTTAAACGTCAGCCTGTTTAATCGCCGTTACGATAAAAATAGGACTTAACGGGTTTAGTAAATGATACGGCCCCGCTTTACGGAAGCGATTAATCTGCATCTGATAGCCTTCATAGGTGAAAGGACGACCTTTTAAAGCTTTCAAAATGGTATAACCCGTTTCCATCGTCACCGCCGTTACGACAAGGCGACCGCCCGGTTTTAATAAGCGCTCCGATTCATCGAGAATAGCGTCCATACCACCCGCACTGCCACCGATAACGATGGCATCAAGGGCCGGTAAATCCGCCATCCCTTCCGGCGCTTTAGCTTCTATAACGGTTAAATTATTGACGCCGAATTTTTCCGCATTCGCTTTAATGAGCTCAATGCCTTTTTCAAAACGTTCAATAGCATATACATGGCCTTTAGGTGCCCCCAAAGCCGCTTCGATGGAAATTGAGCCCGTACCGGCGCCTACGTCAAGCACATAGCTATCCTCTTGTACGCGCGCTTCATTCAGTACAGCCATCCGAATTTCACGTTTTGTCATAGGCACATCACCGCGAATAAATTCTTCGTCTTCAATGCCGAAAAAATGTCGCATGAATACCTCCTTAGTTTTTTAATTTAACACTTACGATGTTCATGCTGTGAGCTAACTATCGAGGTTAACCTAAAATAATAAACACGGAATGTTCAAATCCCGGTAATTTGGCAATTTCTGCCAACGTGCCCGGTTCAATCCGTTCATCTTCATAACTGAGACGTTCTAAGGCCACCGACTTCGTATCAGCCGGCCAGCCGTGATCCATTAGAATCTGCGCAATGGCCGCCGGATTATGTTCTTTATCCGTCAAAAAGCCAAGCTTACGACCTTCTTCATAGCGAAGCGCCTCTTCCTTCGGCACACGGCCGTGAAAACTCAGTAAATCAGCATCCTGCCATACTTCGCCAATGCGCGCAAAGGCAAAAGTCATGGAACTGATGCCCGGCACCACATCAATAGGCGTATCGGGGAATTTCTTTTTCAAATACGGCAACAAGCTGTAATAACCCGTGTCACCGCTTACCATGACAACCACATCATGGCGCTTGAGCTGTTCTTCAATCCAAAGAGCCAGCTCCGTAAGCTTACCCGTAACCGAATGCGTGAGCTGCCCTTCATGGGCAAAATCCAGTAAAGAGCGTTCGCTGCCTACGAGTACCTTAGCGTCCGCAATCAATTTGAGGCCGCGCGGTACCACATAATCCGGATTACCGGGCCCGATACCTACAACGTAGAGGGTATTTGCCAATGCTCTTCACCTCCGATACGTTTCGCCGTTTCATCAACCGCCAAAATTTCGCCGTCCAACGTGGCAATAATAATGCCCACTTCCGCTTCATTCGCAATATAGCGCTCCGAACGCATAGACGCTCTGTCCGCTACGCGCTGATAGACGCTCGTCAAATGCTCGCGCGCTAAAATCGGCATAGCCGCTTCCGTGGTGCGACACTCCATAATTTCATTGGCCACGGCCGTCGACGCACCGTCAAGCGCCGCATAGGCAACGAGCGTTTCCATACGACCGTCACTCATGCGATTATGGGTGTGAAAACTGCCGGACGCGAGTTTTATAATCTTACCGATATGACCGATAATAACAATCTTTTTAAAACCGACTTTTACACATTGTTCCAGCATAAAGCCGATAAAGTTAGACGTTTCCGCCATCTGATTGATAGCGATACCGAGCACATTCTTGGCCAATTCCTGACCGATGCGCCCCGGCACCAACACCGCCGTTTCATAGCCGGCCGCCTTCATAACCGTGAGCTGCGGCACCAAGGAGTTTTTAAACCCTTCTTCACTCATGGGCTTCACAATACCGGTGGTGCCGATAATGGAAATGCCCCCTTCAATGCCGAGGGTACTGTTTAGGGTCTTCTTCGCCAACACTTCGCCGTTTGGCACCGATACCGTCACGATAACGCCCTGACCGGCCGTGCAAAACTCTTTGAACACGGTGGTCATCATGGTACGCGGTCCCGGATTGATAGCCGGTTCCCCCGGTGGCATAGCAAGGCCCGGTTTCGTCACCGTACCGACACCAAAACCGGCGCGGAACTGAAGCTCGCCGTCAGTCGTCAATTGCACCGTCGTCACCACATCGGTGCCGTGCGTTACATCCGGATCGTCGCCGCCGTCTTTAACAACCGTGCCCCGAGCTTCCGTATCAGATATGACCTCTACCGACTTAATGGGCACATCAATGGGTGTATCCTGCGGATTAATCACCGTCACACGGGAGGGATACTCTTCCGA
>NZ_HF986190.1:0-13967 GCF_000431435.1 Veillonella sp. CAG:933 | reverse complement strand
GTCGTATAACCGCCACGCATAGCCTCTATATCCATTCATACCTCCTTCGGTGAAAGAATCTTTCACAACTTGATATCATGGTAAAGAGCAGCGTAATGTCGCTGCTCTTTAGGGCTCTACTTAGGAGCGGAAATTTACAAATTGCAATTCTACCGGCAAATCCTGTTGTTTCAACATTTGGATAACTTCCTGTAAGGAGTCTTTATCTTTGCCCGTAACGCGCACTTGATCTTCCATGATTTGCGCCGTTACTTTAAGTTTCATGTTTTTGATTAATTTAACCACATCTTTGGCGGTTTCTTTGGAAATCCCTTTTTTAATGGTAATCACCTGACGAACGGTAGCTCCCGAAGCAGGTTCTACTTTACCGTAATCAAGATTTTTAAGCGCTACATTACGCTTAACCATCTTGCCTTTAATAACGTCGATTACGGCGTTTAATTTATATTCATCATCAGAAATCACCTTAATGGTTTCCCCTTCAAGGCTGATTTCAGATTTGCTGCCGCGAAAATCATAACGGGTACCGATTTCTTTTTTAGCCTGGTTTACCGCGTTATCAACTTCTTGCATATTTACTTCCGACACTACGTCAAACGAACAATCTTTGGCCATATATGTGCCTCCTTTGCTTTTTAAATAGTACTATTATTATATCATATAGGCCCCGTTCCTCACATAGAAAGGTTTGGAAAATTGAACTTTGTATGAAATTTTTTTATACCTGACAAAACAAATAGACTAAAATAGGTTACAATATACATATAATAACAACTAAATCGTATTAAAAAAATCAATTTATCGTAATAAAAAATCAAGAAAGCAAGCCTATTATGCCAGATACTACAGCTCCAACTACTACAGCTTCAACTGAAAAAAAGAATATAGTAAACGGTGAGCCGCTGTTGTCCTTAGTCGTAGCGGATTCAACGCCTGCTCCGGCAAATACGCCACAGTCGACCTCCGTTACTTCTGCAAAAGCCAAGCACCCGTCGTCTGGTACTGCAACAAAAACAAGACGGCTCTCTATTAACCACTTAGTGCGTCAGGCCGGCGTTTCTCAAGCTATGCGGCGTCGCCTGCGCACGGACGGCATTGTCTATGTGAATCAGAAAGCCGCCTCCTGGCATAGCCTCGTTGTGCCGGACGATAAGGTAACTATTTACTTACCAAAAGAAGAGCCCACCTTTATCCCTTGGGCGTATGACATTCCCATCATCTACGAAGACGAGCACCTGCTCATCATCAACAAACCGACGGGACTCCTCATGCATCCCACCTCGACCGAGCGTTTTCACACCGTCGCCAATGCGCTCATCCATTATTTTGAAAAAACGAATCAAACGCAGGCCGCTTTTCACCCGGTGCATCGCCTTGATAAAGACACGTCAGGCCTTGTCATCATCGCGAAGAATGCCTTGGTGCAGCACAGTTTTACCAAAACGCACGCGCCCATTCGCAAAATCTACGAAGCTCTGTGTGACGGCTTTTTTCCGGCCAATTTTGCCACCATCCACTGGCCCATTGCCCGCAAAGAAGAGAGCATCATCGAGCGCACCATAAGTCCTGACGGCAAAGCCGCTCATACGGACATTACCTGCGTCGCCCGCCACAAACGGCTCTCCCACGTTCGCTTTGTATTACACACCGGCCGCACCCATCAAATCCGCGTCCACATGTCTCACTTAGGGTTCCCCCTGGTAGGCGACGATCTTTACGGCGGCTCCCTCGATCTACTCGAAAAGCAAGCTCTCCATGCCATTGGGCTACAATTTGTCCACCCTATGACGCATACGTTCATGAACGTGACCGCACCGCTGCCGACAGCCTGGGAACCCTTGATTTCACAGTACTTAGAGCACAACAAGATTTCTTTTTGACAAAAATTCGCTCGTCCCCCATGTGGCCGCCGCCATAGAGCCCTTCTATTATGCATAAATAGCAGTAGCCCTTTCAGGTTCTTCTTGCTATACTTAACTTGATGTATGACATTCCTTATCAGTTATCAGTATTCCATTACAAGGAGGAAATACTATGCCATTAGTTTCAACAACAGACATGTTTAAAAAAGCCTATGAAGGCGGTTATGCTATTGGTGCATTCAACGTTAACAACATGGAAATTGTACAAGGTATCGTTGATGCGGCTAAAGAAGAACAATCTCCGTTGATTCTTCAAGTATCCGCCGGTGCCCGCAAATATGCAAAACACATTTATCTTGTGAAATTGGTTGAAGCCGCGCTTGAAGACACGGGCTTACCAATCGCATTACATCTTGACCACGGTGATGATTTTGAAATCTGTAAATCCTGTATCGACGGCGGTTTCACCTCCGTTATGATCGACGGCTCCAAACACGATTTCGAAACTAACGTGGCCTTGACTAAAAAGGTTGTTGAATATGCTCACGCACACGGCGTAGTAGTAGAAGGCGAATTAGGTCGTTTGGCCGGTGTTGAAGACGACGTAAACGTAAGTGAAAAAGACGCGCTCTTCACCGATCCCGATCAGGCTGCCGAATTCGTAGAACGTACCGGCGTTGACTCCTTAGCTATCGCCATCGGTACCAGCCACGGCGCTTACAAATTCAAAGGCGAACCGTACCTCGACTTCGAACGTTTGGAAAAAGTCGGCAAATTGTTGCCTGGTTTCCCTATCGTTTTACACGGTGCGTCCACCGTACTTCCTGAATTTGTTGAAAAATGCAACAAATACGGCGGCAACATTCCGGGCGCGCAAGGCGTTCCTGAAGAAATGCTTCGCAAAGCAGCGTCCATGTCCGTATGTAAAATCAACATCGACACCGACCTTCGCCTAGCTATGACCGCCTCCATTCGCGAATTCTTCGTGGAAAATCCATCCGAATTCGACCCTCGTAAATACTTGGGCCCTGCTCGCGATGCTATTAAAGGCATGGTACAGCACAAAATTAAAGATGTATTGGGTTCTTCCGGCAAATTATAATCGTAACTCTCAGGCAACAGTTATTTAAAATCCACTGCACATTAACTACCGAGCAGCCTGAAAATTAATCGATAATAAGAAAGCTATATGACGCTATATCACTGATTTTCTTGTGATTTTTTAGCATAATATGCATAACTAAAAAGGGGCAGTTTATCTAATTTTTTAGATTGACTGCTCCCTTTTTTATTGTTATAATGACCTCACAATAAAGAACAACATACAATGCTGACGGATTAGTGGAATTAACCACGTGTATTGTATGCGAAGAAACGCCGACCGTCTGGGCAGAAGATTGCTCAGGCGGTCTTTTGCATATTTTGAAAGCCTTTAAGGGCCTTTCAATCATCAAAAGACTACTAATTTAAGCCTTCTTTTTAAAAGCCATTCTAAACTTTCGAAAAAAGACTTTGAGCAGCTTCTTTCATTACAGAAAGGATGATTATATGCGAAATCGTTGGTTAATTGCCTTGGCGGCTATCGGAATTCACATTTCTATCGGCAGTGTCTATGCTTGGAGCGTGTTGACACGACCTATCATGGCGGCCATGGGCTGGTCCCTTAAAGAAACAACTTGGACTTTTTCTTTAGCTATTTTATTCCTCGGTCTTTCCGCCGGTTTATTAGGCAGTTTTGCTGAAAAAATCGGTCCTAAAAAGAGTGGCTTGTTGAGTACCCTCTTCTTCGGTATCGGCATGTTAGGTACGGCTTACGCCTTAGAGCAAAGCAGCTTGACCTTGCTCTATATCTTCTACGGTGTCATCGGCGGTGTCGGTCTCGGCGTCGGTTATATCACACCGGTTTCGACCCTCGTGAAATACTTCCCGCACAATCGCGGTTTTGCCACCGGCCTTGCCATCATGGGCTTCGGCTTTGCAGCCTTAATCGCCGGTCCGTTAATGCAATACTTAACGGCCGCCTACAGCTTGGTGCAAACATTCCAAATCCTCGGCGTGGCGTACATCATCATCATGACGCTCTCGTCGTTATACTTAAACCCACCGACAACGGCTACTGCGACTACTGTTGCCGATTCTAAAGATGGTGCCAAAACTGAAACTCCGAAAAAATCTATTTTCAACCGCGGCATGAATGCTCACGAAGCCATGAAAACTTGGCAGTTCAGCGCTTTATGGTGGATCTTCTTCATCAACATCACCTGTGGTATCGGTTTATTGGCGGTTGCTTCCCCAATGGCGCAGGAAATCGTTGGCATGAACGCTACAGAAGCGGCTTCCATGGTTGGTATCATCGGTCTCTTAAACGGTCTCGGCCGCATCGGCTGGTCCACTATCTCCGATTACATCGGTCGACCATTTACCTACATGTCGTTCTTCCTCATCGAAATCTTGGCCTTCTTTGCCCTCGGCCATACGAGCAACTCCTTCTTCTTCCAGTTCCTCGTGTTCGCTATTATTACTTGCTACGGCGGCGGTTTTGCTTGCATGCCGGCTTATCTTAGTGACTTATTCGGCACCAAAGCGCTCAGCGCCATTCACGGCCGTGTATTAACCGCTTGGGGCTTCGCCGGTATCGCCGGTCCTATGCTCGTGTCCTTCCTTCGTGAAAGCACCAACAGCTATAGCGGTCCGCTCTTCGTGTTCAGCGCCTTGTTCGTTTTGAACTTGGCCGTGGCTGTGGCACTCAAAGTGTTCACTAAAGATCATCACTTTGAAGCGGAAGAAAAAGTTGTTGATATTAAAAATGGCGACGCTTTGAATGCGTAAAAAATACATTCTTCTTACAATTAAGTATTTAGACATAGTTACACTTGCATACTAAATAACTAAATATATTAAATATGGCTACAGCACAATGTAGATCTCATCTGCATTATGTTGTAGCCATTTCTTATTTCTTATCTAAATTATACTCTGCTGTGTTACCTTCAGATATTTTCGGCACACCTAAAACCTTAGGATCATACTGATAAGTCTTAGTTTGATTTACCGAATCACCATCTTGATTATTAATTGGTACAATTTTTAACGTTTTTCCCAATGCAGCGAGAACCTTTAATACCGTATCTAGTCGAGGGCTCGTTGTCCCTGCTTCCATTCTGGCAATCACCGGTTGTTTTACGCCGCTTAATACTTCTAATTTTTTCTGACTAATACCTTTCTCGTTACGAGCATCAATCAGTTCACACATAATCGCCGCGCGTAAATCACTGGCCCCTATTTCTTCAGGAGTATATAACTGCTTCTCGACATCTTCCCAAGCGGGACCAATTGCTTTATTCTTCATATGATAATTCACCCCTTTTTATTTCTTCTATTTCTCTATATGCTTTTTCAATTTCTTTTTTAGGCGTCTTCTGAGCCTTTTTCATAAAATGATGTAACAAGATATATTTACCATCTTGCATAGTGAAAAATAATATCCTATCTCTTATGGGGCGCAATTCATAAATCTCTCCCTCAATATGTCGTATATACGGCATTCCAGCCGCAACGCCCCGATTTTGTAAAACTTTAATATAATCCTTTTTTTATTAAGTTTTATTCTGCTATCCTTATCCTTACGTTCAGCTAATGATTGCAAATATTCTAAGACAGGAATCTTTCCAGACTTAGTTTTATACAAGTAAATTTAATTCATTAAATGCTCCCCTTAATCATATAATAACTCAAAAGTTATCAAAATTCAATAACTAAAAAGTTATTAAACTAAAATCCCTAAACTTTTATCTAAAGACTACTTTCTAATTTACAGTATAAAACTCCTGCTAATTCATACCAATGGTATGACTCACTTAAAAAGCCCCCTTCTTTCTCAAAATCCTAATGCACTGTACTCGAATGTATGTTAAAATTAATATTGATAGGCTGAAGTTTAATACAGCCTCAAATAGACATTTATAGACATTATAAACATTAACTACCATATGAATATCAAGTTGGGAGTATAGTAAATGGTTAACCGATTTTTACAAGGCACTCTTATTCTTACCATTGCCGGCTTTGTGGTCAAAGCCATCGGCAGCATCAACTGGATTTTGCTGTCCCGTGTACTCGGCGGTGAAGGGATTGGGATCTACCAAATGGCGTTCCCGATTTATCTCTTATCATTGCAACTGTCCAGTGCCGGGATTCCGATTGCAATTTCAATTTTGACGGCGGAAAAACTGGCCCGCTTCGATTATCGCGGCGCCCAGAAGGTTTTCAAACTGTCATTCTACCTTCTCTTTGCTACGGGCCTGCTATTCAGCATCCTGATGTGGTTCGGTGCCGATTGGCTCATATCTTCAGGCTACATCATAGATGATCGAGCGTATTTGG
The DNA here is from genome assembly GCF_000431435.1 of Veillonella sp. CAG:933. Taxonomy (NCBI): domain Bacteria; kingdom Bacillati; phylum Bacillota; class Negativicutes; order Veillonellales; family Veillonellaceae; genus Veillonella; species Veillonella sp. CAG:933. The sequence continues at coordinate 7,722 of NZ_HF986190.1, read as the reverse complement.
CATTACTTGCCTTAGCTCCGGCCATCTTCTTCGTAACACTTATTTCGTGTTACCGCGGTTACTTACAAGGTTGGCAAATGATGACGCCGACTGCCGTGAGCCAAATCATTGAACAATTACTCCGCGTAGTTGTTATGCTCGGAGCTGCGTATATGCTCCTTCCTTACGGTCTCGGAGCCGCCGCCGGCGGTGCCAGCATGGGGGCCGGTATCGGTGCGTTTGGTGCCCTAGTGGTGCTCATGTACTACTATTATAAATTACCGAAATCTCCGGAAGATGCACATAAACAACCGGAAGGTCCCGGTGAATCGTCCGGATCCATCGTAAAACGCCTTATTAAATTGGCTATTCCGATTTCTTTGGCCAGCCTAATGTTGCCGTTAGTAGCAAACCTCGATTTATTCATCGTTCCGCGCCGTTTGGAAGTCGCCGGTTTTACCACCAGCCAGGCAACTGAATTATTCGGTTACTTAACCGGTATGGCCGTGCCGCTCATCAATTTGGCCACGATTATTACCGCCGCTTTGGCGACAAGCATCGTTCCGGCCATCTCCAATGCGAATGCAACGGGTGATAAAAAAGGCGTATACTACCGCACCGCCGGTGCTATGCGTATTACCTTTATGTCCACTGTGCCGTTTACCTTAATGCTCTACGTTTTAGCTGAACCGGTAGTGAGCGTCATCTACAACGCACCGCGTGCCGCTGAAGCGACCCAAATTACAGCTATCGCTATTTTCTTCCTCGGCATGCATCAGGTAACAACCGGTGTTTTACAAGGCCTCGGCAAACCAACCTTACCGGTTATTAACATGGGCATTGCGGCCATTTCCAAAGTTATTTTGAACTGGAACTTAACATCTATTCCTTGGCTCGGTATCAGCGGTGCCGCCTATGCGACCGTAGCCGACATTGGTGTAGCTGCCCTTTTAAATCTGATTTGGATTAAAAAATACACAGGCTATTTCCTAGACTTTTCCCTACTTTGGAAAAACATCGTCAGCGCCATTATTATGGGCGTGGCTATGTTCTTCCTCTACCCACCGCTTGAAGGTATCATGCATAAATTCTTTGCCATGGCCATCAGTGCCTTTGTGGGCGGCGTTATCTACGTCATCGTTATGGTGCTTCTAAAAGGATTGAATCGCCATGACGGAGAACGGATGCCATTAATTGGGAAGTTCTTTAGAGGTAAAGAATAATGAATTATTTAAAACATCTTACTACTGAAAACTATGGCATATTCTTTGTTGGTGCCGCGATTTTCATGCAACGAATATCCATGGGTGCCGGCAATGTATTATATGGCTTGGCAATTTTATTCTTTTTAATCAGCCTTTACAAACAGTATAAGAATCACACGTTAAAAGATAATTATATTGTGAAAAAGGCACTCCCCTATTTCAAAATCTTAGGCATTGCCATTCTCCTCATAGTACCTTCTGTATTTGTGAGTGAACATTTAGGAAAATCCTTTAAAGCTTTGCTTGAAATTTGGCTCTATCGCGCTTTACCGCTCTTTATTATTCCGTTCTGTGCAAAAAGCAAAAAACAAATGTATTGGCTCTTAGGTGCGGTATTTATCTCATTAAACCTTGATTCTTTATTGGCGTTTTTCCAACATACACTTTTAAAAGAGCCCCGTCCATCGGGCTTTAGTAATAACCCCTTGAACTTAGCTGCCATCTTAGCTATGACCATTCCGGTACAAGTAATTGTGATGGCCGAAACAGTCTTCCCTATGGGGTTACGAAAATTAGCCGTTATTTCTATTTTCACGAATATTCTTGGCTTGTTCGGCGGTCAAAGTCGCGGCAGCTGGTTACTGTTAGCCTTCACACCATTTTTCTCTTTTAAGTATTGGCGTAAGAATAAATACTTTCCTATTGCCTGCCTTATTATAGCTGCTATTATCGGAGGCTATATTGCCTCCAGTCCGAGCATGCAAAATCGAATCATATCGACCATCAATATGACAACAGACCGCTCCAATGCGGATCGTCTCGTTGTTTGGGAATCAGCGGCTATGATGATTCATGATTATCCACTCTTTGGTGTAGGTCCCGGAGAATTCACTGAACTATATAAAGCACATTATGAGTTACCGGAAAATACACAACGCATGGTACATACGCATAATAACTTTATTCAAGTCACCACCGAATCAGGCGTAATCGGCCTGTTAGCCTTCTTAATCCTGTTCGGGTATATCGAAGTTACTGCACTTCGAGACACTTTTAAAGGCAATCCATATGCCTACATGCGTTTGGCTGCCACCACCTTCTACTTACTTTTTGGTCTTATAGACTATACCTTTGATGCATCAGCTATTATGAAGCTCTATTGGTACTATATCGCTATCAGCTTGAGTTTGGAAGCGTTGGCAGAGAATGAGACTGCAGCCGAAATTGCAGATAATAAAACACTCAAGCCAAATGATACGATTTCAGAAAGAACTTAATACTTATAAACTAAAAAGAGGAAAGATAAGTAAACATAAAATTGGTCTTTCCTCTTATATTTTGAATTACTCGTATTAGGAAAATATAATATAGACAAACATTCAACAGAATTTGACTCTCAACTCAAATAATTATATAATAATGTTACCTTATTTCAAAATACAGAATTTTGATATTCTGTATTTTGAAATAAGGGCACAGGATTTCTGTCAATGACATAATTGCAATTCTTGCAGTTATCCGACAAGGTAAATCTATTAATATTACTAGATATACCATGTCTACGTTAGTGAAACTAACCATTGCTACAGCTCCTTCCATAATAATAACATGGAGAGCAATCTTTTACTGGACATTTACGTTATATGACTGCCGGCTAGCTATAGGGATTTTGTCCCCCTGGTTAGTCGGCATGTTGCTTTTCGGAGTAAACAAATTGGAGAATCTAAAAAATCATAATAACTGCACTTTAACCATTGATTGTAAAAATTGTCCTCAGTTGAAACATTGTTCCAATTGGGATAATTTTATAGAAAAGCATTCCGATATAAAGTCTTATGCACATTTCGATAAGAGAACTTCTCTTTCAAATCCACGAACACTAAAATATATTCTTAATATTAACAATATCAAAAGCCATAATTTTTATCCTTTTATTCATTTTTCCAAAACAAAAAAGAAATTTACCCATAATAAGGAAAATATGAAAACCCCTAATCCAAGAGATTTATTTTACTGTTCTCATTTAGATCGTTGTGTATATCAAAGATATGCATTCCTGTTAAATGAAAAATATAATGTTTTCGCACAAAATAACCATATTAATAGTGTAGCAATTGCCTACCGAGATAATTTAGGGAAAACAAATATTGACTTTGCAAAAGAAGCCTTTAGAAAGATTTCATCATTAAAGAACGCATTTATTTTTGTTAGTGATTTTGAACATTTCTTTGACAATATAAATCATGAATATTTGAAAAAAAAGCTTTGTGAATTATTAACTGAACAAAAGCTTCCTGAAGATTACTATGCTGTATATAAAAACATTACAAAATTTGCTTTCTGGGAATGGGAAGATATTATAAAGTGTAGTTACGAAGATGAATTTAATACCACAAGCAAAAATAAAATTAAATCCATTGTAAACAAAAGAGATAAAATCCTTACAAATTTACAATTTAAGTCAAATACAAAATATATAAAGAAAAAACCACACCAATATTGGAATTCCTCAAGGCTCACCTATCAGTGCAGTGCTTTCAAATATTTATATGATTGATTTTGACAAATTGATGTCTCATTATGTTAAATCAAAAAACGGAACCTATATGCGTTATTCAGATGATTTAATCATCATCTTACCTCTAACACAAAAAGAAGATATCACTAATTATAAAAAAGAAATCTTTGATAATATCTCAACAATGGGAAACTATATCACACTCTCACAAGAAAAAACCCATGTATACTTATTTGAAAATAATTCCACCAGAAATGAACAAGACTCAGTTCCAACTGAAATAGATTATCTTGGGTTCCTATTTGATGGAAATAAAATAAAAATACGGCCACGTTCTCTCGGCAAATATTATTATCGAATGCAACGTAAAGCAAAAACTCTTAGAGAAAGAGACTGGACATCATATAATGGAAAGTTTACATTTAAAGAAACTCTCTATAATAATTATGGCCGCTCCGATAAAAGAAACTTTATTTCTTACCTTGATAAAGCTAATAAAATTATTAATTTATCAGAAGATCCTGAAGCACAATCTTTACTCAATAATGTAAATCATAAAATACAAATAGCAATAAAGAAAAAACGCAAAAAACGTAAAAATTAGTATTATGAATTAAAAAGGTGGACGAGAAGACTTATATTATGGCTTCTCTCTCCACCTTTTTAATTATACAAAAATATAGATTATAAAATTATAGCGTTTTAATATATTATTTCCAATTCTTTTTTAGCGTTTCCACTAATTCCGCTGCCTCACCTTGTAAAAAGTGACCTTGTACATTCGGCATAGAACTTAACATAGTTAGCAATTCCTGTACTTTTTCAGAAGCTTCACGATACACCGCATAAGAAATAATCATCTGGCCTATGCCGGACTGTTCCGTTGCGGAATCACAACCCATTACCACGGCAAGCGCCTTATCCGGTTGTTTAGCTTCCCAATCAACCAACTCTTTGTACATGGCGCTCTGCAAAAGTTCCACATCGGCATGCCACTGTTTTGTCCAGTTTTTCAAAATTAATAAGGAGTACGCTTTTAAAGTTCCGGCCCAAATATCACTGAGTGACTGTATCATAGTCAACGCCAACGGACGTTTTTCCCAATCACTTTGACGTGCCGCTTCAGCAATATCCGAATAGTACATTTCATCCTCTTTCATCATCGTTACCGGATTATATAACAATGACCAACTGATAACGGATGGATGGTTTTTATCACGAGTTATTAAGGAGTCAATCGTGTCTTTATGAGTATCAAGCAATCTGGATTTAATATCGGTTTTATTGAAATTTGCTTCGCCCGGTCGCCAATCTTTAGCTACTAAACCGGCTGCCGGCATTTCAGCGACAACCAAAATACCTGCTTCATCAGTGAGTTGAAGCACGTCCGGCGATATTGGTCGGCCACTAGTGAAAACACAGTTGCCACCAAGCTCCAATAATTTCTGTAATTGCTGTTTTGCCTGAATTGGATTTGAAGATAAGGTTAAATTAGAAGGCCCCAGTTCAATCCCTTTCAAGCGAACAATGGCACCATTTAACATGAGGTTGCCACCATCTACAGCTACCGTGCGAATGCCGATACGTTGATGATAGATATCATGCTTTTTGCCTAGACGGCTTACTTCCACTTCCAAAGTATATAAGTAGCCATCGCCTACGGTCCAAATATGTGGGTTTTCAACAGTCAATTTCGCATTACCACCCACGCCGGTTGCCACAATACGGCCTTCTCTATCACGCAAAGTAGCCGTTACCAAACAGTTGCCCTGTACGTGAGCCATATATTGCACAACGGCCTCTTCCTGTGACAACGCTTCGGTCTGCACCATTATGTCAGTCAAACGGGTCGTCGGCACCGTATAAAGCGTAACATTACCGTAAATCCCGGTCGGCACGTCATAATCAAAATTCGGCTGATTAATGCGGCGTCCTTTAGGCGATGTAGCAACCTGCCCGGCCGGCAAAGTATACGCGGATAATTCATTATTCACTTTTACAACAATGCGGTTTTCTTCACCGTAGCGTAATTGCCGAGTCACGTTAATAACCGTCGAAACAAAGACCCCTTCATGGCGCCCTGCTTCCATACCGTTTACATACACAACCGCTCGATTGCCAATACCGTCAAAACACAAAAATACATCCGATCCGAGCCATCGTTTCGAAATGTAGATATTCCGTTCATACCACATGGTGCCGCAGTAGCTTCGCTCACCAGGACTTACAAAAACGTCCTGCAAAGCCGCCGGTACCGGTACCGACATCTGCCGAGCCACGCCGGTTTCATAGTTTTTATCCTTTAATTTATCAAAGGCAAAGAACCAATTGCCACGTAAATCGATACTGTCGCGAAATACGTTTGTTACGGGCTGCAATAATTCCATCGTACTCATCAAAGACTCCTCCTATATCTCTTATAAGTATATACTAAATACCTATATGTATTCAATGAATTTATGCAGGAAATTCTGTTTACAATGCACATTTTTTCACCTATACTAAAATAAATATGCAAATTTGAACGACTTTACGCAAAATATAAGGAGATTTACTGATGAAACGCTATACTACAGTTATATTTGATTGTGATGGAACGATTTTAAATACACTGGACGACCTCATGGATTCCATGAATTATATTTTGAAAAAACATAATTATCCAACTCGAACTCTATCTGAAATTCGTAATTTCGTCGGCAACGGCCTCGGTAAACTGGTAGAACGTAGCGTTCTCACCGGCACTGACCTCAAAGTATCTCAAGAACAACTCGATACCATGCTCACTGAACTGAAAGAGTATTATGCGGAACACAACAATGATAAAACCGCTCCTTACGAAGGGCTCTATGAATTACTGGCGGAACTGAAAAAACAAGGCTATAAAATGGCCGTTGTATCTAACAAAGTGCAAGAAGGTGTGACTGCTTTAAACGGCCAATATTTCAAAGAATATTTCAACGTAGCCATTGGCGAAACACCGAACCGCAAACGTAAACCGGAACCGGATATGGTGAATGCAGCCTTAAAAGCACTTAACAGCACGCCGGAAGAAGCCGTCTATGTAGGCGATTCTGAAGTGGATCTTCAAACTGCTAAAAACTCCGGACTCCTCCCTATCGCTGTAACCTGGGGATTCAGAGATGAAGAACTGCTGAGAGAATTGGGTGCAAAACATGTAGCATATAAACCGGCGGATGTGATGGAGATTTTAGGTGAATTAAACAAATAATATCCTCAATTTATGAATATCCCCCATATTCATAAAGCCAAAAAGAACCGGAAAAATCCGGTTCTTTTTTTCTAATGCTATTATTAATTTACTAAATCCAACGTTATTTCAATGTAATAGAAACACCATGTGGTTTATTAGGATCCATAGCTGAAGCTAAATCATCCAAACTCACTTTCAAATCAGTATCAGCTACAACTTTAGCATCAAAAGTTGTACCAGCCGGGAATGAAATATTTTTCCCTTTCATAAAAAGTCCACCCACAACAGAAACTACAGCAGCTACAGCAATTGCACCACCATCATTACCGGCTTTTTTCTCCCCAATATATTCCAATGGAATGGTAACATTGTTAATAGTTTTTACGGAGTCAACAGAAAACTCCAATTTTCCCGAACGGCCAAATAAACCGTTCTTTCTTGCCCCTACAACAAAAGCATGCACTTCAGTACCAGCCGGAATAACAACAACATCATTAATAATAATATTATCTACAGTCTTCATCGGAATAATGTCATTCTTATGAGCTTTTTTGGAACTTAATTCATTTTCCAGCCTAACAGCTATTACTGTATCTGCAGGAATGTATGCATGCCCCACCGGCACTTTAGAAACCTTAATATCCGGTTCCTGTAAAATTGATGGGACAAATGGCGTATAGCCTGTTTCACTTTGTGTTTTCGTTCCCACATCAGCCGCCTGAACAAGAACTGCTGTATTTATCCCTGTAGCAGTTAATAATGAAAAGCATAACCTGATCTGCACCCATTTTCTTGGACAGAAGTAA
>NZ_HF986189.1:0-22329 GCF_000431435.1 Veillonella sp. CAG:933 | reverse complement strand
AAACCACCCGTTCTACGGGTGGTTATGATTTATGTAAAATGTTATAATAAAAGGAAATATAAACGGATAAATTAATTTTTTCTACTTATTTATTTTGTGTATTATAAAAATCAAGTTGAGTCGTTAGTTATTGAGGTGTAGTATGAAAAGTGTGAGAAAAGCCGTTATTCCGGCAGCAGGATTTGGTACTCGTTTTTTACCGGCAACAAAGGCGCAGCCAAAAGAAATGTTGCCTATTGTGGATACTCCGGCCATTCAATATATTATTGAAGAAGCGGTTGATTCCGGTATTGAAGAAATTCTTATTATTACGGGACGAAATAAACGGGCTATTGAAGATCACTTTGATACGAGTGTTGAATTGGAACAGTTATTACAACAGCAGAGGAAAAAGAAACAGTTGGCCATGGTACGCCGCTTGGCTGATATTCGTGTGCATTTTATTCGCCAAAAAGCACCGCGTGGCTTGGGGGATGCCGTATTATGTGCTAAAGCCTTTTGTGCCGGTGAACCATTTGCCGTTTTGTTGGGTGACGATGTGGTATACAATCCGGAATACCCATGCCTAAAACAGTTAATTGATACATATAATACCTATGGCGGAACCGTGTTGGGAGTACAACGAGTGCCGGAGAATATGGTTAGTTCTTATGGAATCGTGGCGGGGACTCCGATTACTGATACCGTATATAAAGTAGAAGGTTTAGTAGAAAAACCACAAAAAGAGTTAGCACCGTCAAATATTGCGGTTTTGGGACGCTATATATTGTCACCAAAAATCTTTGATTGTTTGGAAAATATTCCGGTTGGTGCCGGCAATGAATTACAATTAACCGATGCGATTGCACAGCTGGATGAAGATGTATTTGCTTTAGCTTATGAAGGTAAACGTTATGATATCGGTAACCGATTTGGTTATTTGCAAGCTATGATTGAATATGGACTTCGTAATGAACAAGTTGGGGAAGCATTAACCGAATATTTAAAAACGTTAGATTTAGATAAGTTTTAAATCCTTGTATTAAACAATTAATAACCTATTATTATATAATAAAAAGTTTATTGAAAGGATTTACTGCGATGAAAGATTCAATCCCATTATTAAAACGTAATACCACGTATGTATTGCCTTTATGTTTGTTTATTATTGATTATTTTATGATTGTTTCAGGCCTTTCGCTTTCCTTTGAAGCAAGAAAAATGTGGATGTTTCCACCTGTATCTGATACATTTCATATTCGTAGCATATATATTTATTTAATTGCACCGGCATTATTTCTATTCATGATGTTTGTGTGCCATTGTTATGAAATTGCTTTGCCGTATTGGGAACGTGTTAGAAACTTATTTAAGGCCGTTTCTTATAGCGTCTTGCTCACTGTATTTCTTATGTATGCAGCTAATGTGGCAGGTGATGTGTCGCGATTATTTATTATAGGATCTTGGGTATTGACCTTTATAACATTATTATTGGGACGCTATATTTTAGAACGCGTTTTAATAGCTAAGGGCGTTCTTAAAATTCCGGTTATTATTATTGGCGCCGGCAAGACGGCAGAACTTGTCTTACAGTCTTTTGACCGCCATCCGATTATGTGCTATGAAATAGTCGGCTTTATTGATGATAATCCGGTTTGTAAGAATTTAATCGAACAATATCTATTATTGGGTGGTTTTTGCGATATTGATGAAATTGTGGCTAAGACTAAGATTCAGCATGTAATCGTCTGCGCTCCGGGATTGCCACCGGATAAACTAATCACTTTAGTTAATCGGTTGGAAATTTTAATCAAAAATGTATCGTTTGTGCCGGAATTAATCGGGTTACCGGTAGCGAATGTGTCAGTTCAAGGCTTAATGGAAGAAAATATGCTTTTGGTTAATGTAAAAAACAACTTGGCCAGACCATATTATCGATTCTTAAAACGAGTATTTGATACTGTTTTAACCTTAGCCGGGATGATAGTTTTCCTTCCTATTGGACTTATCATAGCTGCCTTTATTTATATATCCGATCCCGGTCCAATTTTATTTGCACATCGACGTGTGGGGCAACATGGCAAGGAGTTTCCTTGTTATAAGTTCCGTTCGATGGTAGTAAATGCTGAAGAAGCCTTGCAGGAATATTTAAAAGATAATCCGGAAGCACAGGAAGAGTGGAATCGAGATTTTAAATTGAAAAACGATCCACGTATTACTAAAATCGGTCACTTTTTACGTAAAACAAGTCTTGATGAATTACCACAGTTGCTCAATGTTTTAAAAGGGGAAATGAGCTTAGTAGGACCAAGGCCGATTGTTCAGGCTGAAGTAGAGAAATATGGTGAATATATACAAGATTTCTACTTAGTGCCACCGGGAATTACCGGTGTTTGGCAAGTTAGCGGCCGTAGTGATACTACTTATGATGAACGTGTTCAGATGGATTCGTGGTATGTACATAATTGGTCAGTTTGGATTGACATTGTATATTTAGTAAAAACCGTAACAGCCGTATTACAACGCAAAGGTGCTTATTAGTAGAGGAGTGATGCGAATGAAGTACGATTATTTAGTAGTTGGTGCAGGTCCTTTCGGTTCTGTATTTGCGCATGAAGCACATAAACGTGGTAAAAAGGTATTAGTTATCGATCGTCGTAATCATATTGGCGGTAATATGTATTGCGAAAATAAGGATGGTATTAATATTCATGTATATGGTGCTCATATCTTCCATACTTCGATGAAACATGTGTGGGATTATGTGAATCAATTTGCCACTTTTAATAACTATGTAAACTCTCCGGTAGCCAACTATAAAGGTGAAATGTACAATCTGCCGTTTAATATGAATACATTTAGTAAAATGTGGGGTATCTCTACTCCAGCTGAAGCTAAAGCTATTATTGAAAAACAGAGAGCCGTAATTACTGATGAACCAAAAAACTTGGAAGAACAGGCTATCAGTTTAGTTGGCACCGATATCTATGAAAAGCTAATCAAAGGTTACACCGAAAAGCAATGGGGGCGACCTTGTACAGAGATTCCGTCGTTTATTATTAAACGCTTGCCGGTTCGCTATACATACGATAATAATTACTTCAATGATCGCTATCAGGGGATTCCTGAAGGTGGTTATACCAAACTAATTGAAAATATGTTAGAAGGTATTGAAGTACGCTTAGGTATCGATTTTATTAAAAATCGTGAAGAGTTAACAGCCTTAGCGGATAAAATTATCTATACAGGACCGATTGATGAATACTATAACTATGAATTTGGTCAATTGGAATATCGTGGTTTGCGTTTTGAAACGGAAAAAATAGAAACAGATAATTATCAGGGCGTAGCAGTAGTTAACTATACAGCAGCTGATGTACCATACACTCGTATAATTGAACATAAACATTTTGAATTTGGCACACAACCTGTTTCTTATGTAACTAAAGAGTATCCTGCTGACTGGAAAGTAGGAGAGGAAGCCTATTATCCTGTCAATAATGAAAAGAACTATGATTTATATGCGAAATATGCTTCAAAAGCTAAAGAAGAAAAAAATGTTATATTCGGTGGTCGTTTAGCTGAATATGTATATTATGATATGGATAAAGTGATTGCAAGTGCATTGCGTTTAGTAGAAAAGGAATTGAAGTAAGTGGCGGAAATAAAAATTTTAGTGGCAGCACATAAATTGTATTGGATGCCAAATGATTCAGTATATATGGCTATACATGTAGGTAGAGAAGGCAAAGCTGATTTAGGGTATGTTGGTGATAATACCGGTGATAATATATCAGCTAAAAATCCTAACTATTGTGAATTAACGGCACTTTATTGGGCATGGAAAAACTTAGAGGCGGATTATGTGGGGTTAGTGCATTATCGTCGCTATTTTACCAATAAAGAAGTTCGCAATATTGAAGAAAAGAAGCAGCAAGTTTTAACTAGCGAACAATGGCAAACTTTATTAGAGCAATATCCGGTTGTAGTTGCCGATAAACGTCGGTATTATATTGAAAGCAATCGTTCGCATTATAACCATGCCCATCATAGTGAAGGGTTAGATGTAACTGAAACTATTATTGCTGAAATGTATCCGGAATATTCAGAAGCTTTTGCAACTGTATGCAATCGCACTTGGGCTCATATGTTCAATATGTTTGTGATGCGTCGTGATTTATACAATCAATATTGTGAATGGCTATTTGCTATATTGTTTGAATTGGAAAAACGAGTAGATATTTCCGACTATAATCCATATGAATCTCGCATCTTTGGATTCGTCAGTGAAATTTTACTCGATGTTTGGATTGAAAAAAATCAGATTAACTATAAAGAGCAAAATGTTTCTTTTATGGAAAAACAAAATTGGCTCAAAAAAGGCGGTAGCTTTTTGAAACGTAAGGTATTTGGAAAGTAAGAAATTAAACACTATTTTAGATTATAGTAACTTGATTATCGTTGTATGCAAGGGAGAAGTATTATATGGAAGTTAATAAACCGTTTTTTAGTGTCATTATGCCAGTTTATAATGCTGTACCTTTTTTGCAAAGGGCGATAGAAAGTATATTGGAACAAACATATACAAATTTTGAATTGATTTTAGTTGATGATCAATCTACAGATAATAGTTATGATATTTGTGAGTCCTATTTAAAAAAAGACAATCGAATTAAACTTTATCAGATGCAGCAAAATGCCGGGGCCGCAGCAGCTAGAAATTATGGCTTATCAAATATTAAAGGAAAATATGTAACATTTTGCGATAGTGATGATTATGTTGATAAAGATTTACTTGCAACAGCATATATTCATTTGAGAGAGTGCGATATAGATTGTTTAAAGTATGGTTGTATTGAAGAATATATTCAAAAAGATACAAAAAATCATTTTTTTAAAGTGCAAAGTTTATTAACTCATGAATATAGAGATCGAAACGAAATTGCCAAGCAAATTTTAAAAATGGAGTTAGTGCCATTATTTGGCTATTTATCGAATGGTTTTTATCGCCGTGAAATAATAGAGGGAAATGGACTTGAACTAAATCCTTCATATCGTGTAAATGAAGATTTTGACTTTAATATCCGCTATTTTGAATATGTTAATATATTCAAATGTATTGACTATACAGGATATCATTATATTAAATTAACAGAGTCTAATAGTTTATCGTCGCAAAAGAACGATGATTACTATAATCTACATATAATGAAAATCGAGCGTTTCTTAGCATTTTTTCATGGTTTTGAAAATATGGATGATGAATCCAAGAGTATGTTATTTTGGATGTATACTCGGATTGTATATTCTACACTACAACGAGCTATTGAATCAGATGAAAATATTCAAAAGTTATTAACGTCAATTAGAGATAGTAAAATATATAATTATTTTAAGTGTGTTGAGTTTATAAACATTTCTGAGAAACAGAAATTAATGATATTTTTGTTGCGCGATGAAAAAGGAGTTATGTTGTTGTGGCTTGTACGGATGATTGGATTAATAAAAAGACAATTTCCATTTTTATTTGCAAAAATTAAAGGATAATTAAAATGAATCAAGATTTATTGCCGGTAAAAGTTTTACAAATTGGCATGACTCGGAATATAGGTGGTCTTGAAACATATTTAATGCAGCAATTTGACCATTTAGATAGAAATAAAGTAGTTTATGATTTTGTAAATATTACCAATGAATATGATATTGTCTTTGCCGATAAAATAAGAAAAGCCGGATCAAAGATTTTTGGTGTTTGTTCCCGTCATAAGAATCCTTTAAAACATTATTGGCAATGGATAAAACTACTTCGCAAAGAATCAAAAAACTATAAGGCGATTGTACTAAATACTAATAGTTTAGAATATATTTTTCCATTATTTCTAGGAAAAATAATGGGAATTCCGGTGAGAATAATACATTCTCATAATGGTGGTTTTGAAAATAAGATTGGTCAAATTAGACGGGCTTTAATAAGCTTTAATCGAATTCTTATGAAGTGGAGTGTAACTGATTACTTTGCTTGCTCGAATTTAGCTGGGCAGTGGATGTTTGGGAATACACAACCATTTACGGTTATTCATAATGCTATTAATACAAAAGATTTAGTTTTTAATGATAAAGTAAGACAAATCAAACGCTCTGAGTTAAAATTTGATGATGAAGACTTTGTTGTTGGTCATGTGGGTAGATTTGTGTATCAAAAAGATCACGAATTTTTGATTGATGTATTCAATGAAGTGCATAATAAAAGAGTGGAAGCTAAATTATTATTAATAGGTGACTATGTAGGTGATGACACATATTATAAAAAAGCTTTAGAACAAGTAAAAAGATTAAATTTAGAAGAATCAGTTTTATTTTTAGGGATACGACATGATGTGGCTGAATTAATGCAGGCAATGGATTGTTTTGTAATGCCTTCAAGGTTTGAAGGACTTACTGTTGTTGGTGTAGAAGCACAAGCCTGCGGATTGCCTTGTTTTTTTTCAGATAATATAACCAAAGAATTAAAGCTAGTAGATGGCTTGTGTTATTTTATCGATAAGAAATTAGAGAAAAAGACTTGGGCAGATATAATATTAAAGAAGAGTGCTGTTACTAGAAGAGACACTTCGAAAGATTTAAGTTTAGCCGGTTATGATATTGATACAGAAGTTAATAAGATAATGAGTTTTTACTTGAAAGAGAAAAATTAAATGGATCTTGAGAAACTAAAATTAATAATTTCAAAACATGATGTTATATCATTTGATGTGTTTGATACTTTGATAAAAAGAAATCTTGGTAATAATAAAGATGTATTTAGGTTACTAGAATGTAAAGTTAATAAGTTGTTAGGAACATCAAAAAAGATATACGATGCCCGAATTGCGGCTGAGGCTAATGCAAGAAAAAGATGCACTTATCGAGAAGTAAATATTGATGAAATTTATGAAAATTTTGATGATAATTATAGTGAAAATGAGAAAAATTTAATAAAGAAAATGGAGTTAGAAATAGAATTGCTTGTTTGTACAGCGAATCAAGAACTTCAAGAGATTTATAATTATTGCGTGTCCATAGAAAAACCTATTCTCATTATTTCTGATATGTACTTTAGTGCATCAGATATTAATAAAATTTTAGAGAAAAACGATTATTTACATCATAAAATAGTTTACTCTTCGTGTGATGAACGGATTACAAAATGGGAGCAGGGTTTACTATTTAAGAAGGTTTTAGAAAAAGAAAGATTATTACCATCTCAAGTTCTTCATATTGGTAATGACAAAAATGCTGACTTTAAAAAGGCAAAAATGCAAGGATTATCTGCATTTTTGATTGATGAAGGGGAATTATTTCCCACTTATTATGATGAAGAGGGTTTATTTAGTCAGGAAATTTTTACATACAATTGGATAAATCGGTTTATTAATAATAATATGCCGATTAAAGAAAATGATATTTTTAAAATAGGATATGAGGTTTTTGGTCCATTATTATTAGGTTTTACTAAGTGGTTAGCGCAACAAGTAGAGCAAAAAAATTTAAAAAAAGTTTTCTTCTTTTCACGAGATGGATACATTTTGAAAAAAGCTTTTTCTTTATATTGTCCTAACATAGATTCAAAATATTTTTATATTTCAAGAAAGTCTGTAATAAGGCCGATTTTACAATATGATAAATCTTTTGACGATATGGTAAAACATTATAAATCTTGGGATAAATCTTTTACATTAGAATATGTGTTAGATAGATTTTGCATTACAGTTGATGATGTAGTGTTAGACAAATTTAAATTGGCTCGTCAAGATAGATTTAATATTGATACTTTGAAAATTGATCAGCGAGTAGAGTCTTTGTTTGATTTTATTAAAGAACAGATATTCAGTGATTCTAAGGCTCAGGCAATACTTATTCAATCATATTTTCATCAAGAGCAATTTTATGGAAATGTTGGTATTATTGACATGGGAGCCGGCTGTAGCATTGAGTTTGCATTAAAATATTATTTAAAACAAGAGAATTTAGATGTAAATCCTTTTTATTTTTATTTGCATTCTGCAATTGAGGAAAATACAACTAGAAACATATTTTTTGACTCAGGTAATAAAACCAAGCCATATAAGGTCCTATTGCGTTTTTGTTATATGTTTTTAGAAATATTTCTCACTGCTCCGCATGGGAGCGTTAAAGGTTATCAAGTTATAGATAATAAAGTGGAACCAATATTAGCTGACTTCGAGTATATTGGAGACGGGAAAGTTGACGAAAAATATTATATTCAAGAATTGCAGAGGGGGGCATTGTCATTTTTTGAATCTAGTATGAATCAATTTTTTGATGAAGATATTAGTACTAATATAGCTCTGCAAAACTTTAAAAACTTTGCAATTACACCAACTCTAGAAGATATAAAAATATGGAAAGATTATAGGGTGATTCTTGATGAGTTACGACCATTAATTTTAAGTTCAAAAGCCTCATCTTTTGAAGACTCTATAAATTCTATTAAGAATAGTCCATGGTTGTCTGGGGCTATTATAGAGAAAATTAAAAACCGATATTTGATGAAATTGATTTTTAAATTTTACTATTTGTATAAGAAATATAAATAAATATTATTAAGAGATTGAACTATGAAAATAAATAAGTTGTTTGAAAATATTTTTTCATTGGTAAGTTTAAAAGGTGCAGAATACATATTGAATTTTATATTATTACCTTATTTAGTTCGAGTATTAGGCGTTGAAAAATTTGGTGCGATTGCTTTTATGCAAGGCATAGTTCAATATTGTATTATTATTGTAGATTACGGCTTTAATATGACTGGACCTAGAGATATTGCAAGAGTAATTGAAAAGAAGCAAATTGCAGATATTTTTATTAATATTATGACTTGTAAGGCATTACTTCTTCTTTTAACAGCTTTATTTTCTTTTTTTTCTATTTTGATCATTGATTTTATGGCAATAAAGTTTGATGCTTATTTGTACTGGAGTGTTTTTTTATTAGCATTAGGTAATTTTGTTTTCCCTACATGGTTTTTTCAGGGAATTCAACAAATGAGATATATAACAATTGTCAATATAATAGCTAGGTTGGCAACTGTTATTTTGGTTTTTTTGTTTGTTCGAAACCAGGATGATTATTTGTTAGCGGCTTTATTTCAGTCTAGTACATTAATCCTCGCAGGGATACTTTCGTATATAATTATAGTAAGACAATATAGTTTTGTGTTTATAAAGCCAACGTTTAAAGGTGTAATAAAAACTATGAATGATGGTTGGCATATTTTTCTTTCTACTATTGCTATAAACATATATACAACTAGTAATATAGTCTTATTAGGTATTTTTTCTAATGACACTATAGTGGGATATTTTAGTGCGGCTAATAAATTAATAGATAGCATTAAAGGTGTTATGTTTACTGTTAATCAAGCGGTGTATCCTTATGCCAGTAAAAAAATTCAAGAGGGTAAAAATAATTTTTTGAATTTTATAAAACTGTATGGAAAAGTTTATATCGGTGGCTGTTTGATAGGAAGTATATCTTTAATCTTTTTGGCACCTTATGTAGTACAGCTATTATTTGGTGAAGGATATCAGTCAAGTGTAGAAATTTTACAAATATTAGCATTATTACCTATGATAATATCAATAAGTAATGTCTTTGGAATTCAAGTTTTGTTAAATTATGGCTATCAAAAGATCTTTAGCAATATTCTTGTGTTGGGGGCTATTTTAGATATCATATTGATGTTTTGTATAGCTCCTTATTGGCTTGGTGAGGGTGTTGCTATAATAATGGTAATTGTTGAAGGGGTAATTACATTTGCTATTTTGGGATATGTTTTTAAAAATAATGTATTAAAAGAGATTTAATAAAAAATTTAGGAGGTCATGATGCAAAGTGTAAAATTTGGAGTTTTTATTGATACACTAAAAAGTAAGTTTATTTACATCATTCTATTAGCAATTATTTTTTCATTAGGTTTAGTAATTGAAAAAACTTTTTTTACAGACTATGTTATTCAAAGTACACGATTTCATACTGAAAAAACTATAAAAATTGAGTATAATCAGCCATTAATGTTTAATAATTCTCTTGACTATGGTACATTTTTAAAGAGTTATAGTGAAATTGATTTATTTTTGAAACAATCAGAAAATAGATTTGATTATAAAAAAATTAATAGCGATTGGGATAAGCTAACTGAAATTCAGAAGGTTGAATGGTTGCAGAAACATATTCATGTTGTTGATATTCATTCGGGGGTTATTCAGTTTATTTTCACATTAAGTGCAGATGATGCAAAAGATTATGAATATATAAAATTATATGGAACTAAATATTTAGACGAATATATTTCTTTTGCTGAGTCGAGGATTAATCAGATAACCCCACAAAGTCAATTTAAAGAAGTAAGTACATATACATTAGAACCAAAACTATTAGCAAATGATAAAAATATTATAATAATAAAGTATGGAATTATAGGCGCTGTTTTAGGAACTATTATTGGAGTGGTGATAGTATTTTTAATTTCGATAAGGAATGAAAAAAATGGTTGATCCAGGATTTTTGTATATTTTATCTGCATTATTATTGATTTTAACAATAGGTTTAATATACTTTTTTAAAGGGGATGTACTTCAACCTGGTATTTTAATGAGTATGACTATGTTATTAAGCTCTATATTGGCTGCATTAAACATAGATCGTTGGCAATTACAGTTTTCAATGTCAAGTACAATAGTATTATTTATGGCCATTTTATCATTTGCTTGCGGTAATTTAGCTGCTTGTAAGATTGCTTTTTATAGACAACCGATTTCGCCAATTTTGACTGTTAAATATTATAAAGCTAATAAATTAATTTTCTTTTCTTTTTTGATAATGAGTATTTTGGCGATGTTTAGTTTTCGTGAAATTTATCACTTATCTGTATTACTTGGAAATACAGATGGTATATTTAATATTATAAAAACTGTAAGACCAGCAATTGAAGCTGAGCAAGTTATGTTGAGTCGCTGGATGAATTATCGACAATATATTTCTCTAGCGATTGCTTCAGTATATATATATGCATTTTTAAGCAATTTAATATTTTTTAAATGGTCAAATATAAATCTAATTTTACTTGTGCCAGTTTTAGCTTATATTCCTTTTATGATATTTACAACCGGGCGTATGGCAATGATGTCATTTGTTATATTTGTTGTGGTAATTGGAAATTTTCTTTATTTGAAGAAGAATCAATTTAAGCTAGAGGCCGGTATAAAATCAATTATTATTCTTGGCATACTAGGGATTATGGCCATAGCCTTTTTCTTGATAATGGGGTATTTATCTGGAAAGGTTGCTAGTAGTACTAGAACACCTTTTATAATTTTATCGCATTATTTAGGCTTATCTGTTCCAGCTTTTGATGTTATATATCATCAGATACCAGTAGAGAATTCTTTAATTGGTTCTAATTTATTGGTTAGTGTTTATAGGAATCTTAATTTCTTAGGGTTTAACTTACCAGAAGTAGAGATATTTTTGCCGTTTGTTAATTTTGAAGGTATTGATACTAATGTTTATACTGCAGAATGGAGATATATTAAGGCTTTTGGGATAATCGGTATGTTAGGAGTTATGTGGTTATTAGGGGTATTTTATAGTTATTACTATAATTATTTGAAATATAATAATAGTATCAAGATTACATCACTAATAATATATGCGACTATTTCGTATCCATTATTTTTATCGTCAATTGATGAGAGATTTTTTTTAGATTTATTTGGGACTACGATTATTTATATTGGTGTTTGTTTGTGGATTGCTAAAAAGATAATTTTAGATAAGTATTGATTAAAGTTACGTCTGAGGAGTTCTAATGTGAAAGTCCTAGTCACTGGCGGTGCTGGTTTTATTGGCTCAAACTTCATATTTTATATGCTGAAGACCTATCCTTCGTATCGTATTATTTGTGTAGACAAGCTAACCTATGCCGGCAATCTTTCTACATTGACGAGTGTAATGACTAATCCAAACTTCAGATTTGTTAAAGCAGATATTTGTGATAGAAAAGCTATTAATCAGTTGTTTGAAGAAGAAAAACCTGATATGATTGTTAATTTTGCAGCTGAATCACATGTAGATCGATCTATCAATAATCCCGGTATTTTTTTAGAAACAAATATCTTGGGGACAGACGTATTGATGGATGCGTGTCTCAAATACGGCATTAAACGTTATCATCAAGTTTCGACGGATGAGGTATATGGTGATTTGCCATTGGATAGACCGGATTTGCTATTTACGGAAACAACGCCATTACATCCAAGCTCGCCATATAGTAGCTCTAAGGCTGCAGCTGATTTATTGGTATTGTCCTATTTTAGAACCTATGGACTTCCGGTGACGATTTCTCGTTGTTCCAATAACTATGGACCCTATCAATACCCAGAGAAGTTAATTCCGCTTATGATTGTTAATGCTTTAAATAATCAACAGTTACCTGTATATGGTAACGGCCAAAATGTTCGTGATTGGCTTTATGTAGAAGATCATTGCAGAGCTATAGATTTGGTTATTCATAAAGGCCGTGAAGGGGAAGTATATAATATTGGTGGACATAATGAAATGGCTAATATTAATATAGTAAAATTGATTTGCAAAGAGTTAGGTAAATCGGAAGACTTAATTACCTATGTTGCTGATCGTAAAGGACATGATTTGCGCTATGCCATTGATCCGACTAAGATTTATACTGAGTTGGGATGGTTACCGGAAACGAAGTTTGCCAACGGAATCAAAAAAACGATACAATGGTATTTGGATAACCACCAATGGCGGGAAGATATAATTAGTGGAGTATAGTGTATTGAGGGAAGGATGTAATTGTTTTGTATAAGTATTTAAAGTCACCGGTGGCAACAAAAATAGCATTTGTAGGATTATTGGTTGGCATTTTTATTTTGATGTTCAAACTAAATAGCCTGACTGGGTTTGTTGTGGACGATTATTTAAAGTATGCGGCAGCAGTGAAAATTCATTCCGTGGGGGATATGTATCAAGCCTTAGAGAAATACTATCTCACTTGGAGTGGCCGTGTATGGGGCGAATTTTTCTCCTTATTATTTTTAAGCATGCCAAAATCCATATTCAATGTGGCTAACTCGTTCATCTACGTTGTACTGCTATTGCTGGTTTATGCTCACATTACAAAGGCTAAGTATTGGTCTTTGTCAATTCTCATTTATATTAACTTTTCCATTTGGGTATTTTTACCGGCTTTTGGTCAGAATATTTTGTGGTTAACCGGTGCCGGTAATTATTTGTGGACAATTATTATTCCGTTAATTTTCATGTTGTTTTATAGGTTATATGATGGCAACCGTGAAACTTTCAGAAACTATTTCTTGTATATTCTTTTATTTATCTTAGGAATTTTCTCCGGTTGGGCCAATGAAAATTTTTCGGTAGGAATTATTGGATTTATTCTCTGCTATATGTGGCAGTATAAAAAGAAATATAATTTAATTCCTCAATTTAGTATTTGGGGCCTCCTTGGTACTCTAGCAGGTAGTGCAGCAATGTGGTTTGCACCGGGTAATTTTATTCGTTATGAAGCCGAAGGCCATCAAGGAGCATTTCTTAAAGTTATCGGGCGAATCCCACAAAATGCACTAAGATTGATTGATTATGAAAAGACTTTGTTCTTAGTTCTTATATTCGTGATATTGTATTTCTTGTTGAAGAAAACGGATAAACAAAGCTCACTAATTTATCTTGTTGGTACTTTTCTTTGTGCTATTGCCATGTCGGCCGTAGGTGGTTTTGGGTCACGTATCGTCTTTAGTGGTACGATTCTCTTTATTATTGCTACGGGTATATTAATAGCTGACTTTATCAGAAATGAAGCGTATGTAGGTTTTAATAAAACTGCTTTGATTGCAACGTTGAGTGTTATTATGCTTGCATCCTTTGGGAGAGAATATAGATCGGCTGTTGAAAGTACGATAGATTATAATAGACAAGTCGCTGTAAATGAGCAGATTATTCAAACGGCCATATCCCGTGGCGAAAAAGACATTTATGTTAATCCGGTACAGGTTATGAATCGATATAGTGCGGCTCATGGTTTGGAAGATTTAAAACCAAAATCACAAAATGATTTTTGGTTAAATAAGGGTATGGCTGCCTATTATAAAGTAAGAACTATACAAACTAATGGTATAGAAGTAAAATAAAAAATTATATATTAAAATAGAAGGGCTTTTGCTATATACAGTATTAACTGTACTTGTGCGAGGCCCTTTTGTCCTATAAGCATAAAATTTTGATAATAAAAAGAAATAAGAAAAAATAGCATATGGAGAGGAATAATTGATTAAATTGAAGAATAAATAATTAATAAATAATTTATTTTTTATTAGAAATAGGAGTAGAATATGTATTTAATGACAGCTTGTTATCAATGTGATACAACACCGCCTAACATTATTATTAAAGATTTTACACTTAATGATGATGGAGTTTATATTGTAGAATGTTCTAAAGGTCATAAACTTGCAATAATTATGCAAGCTGAAGTTTTTGAAATTTTTTTTTTTTAATGCAACTTATAACTTGCTGAAGAAAAATTATAGTGCAGCTATATTAAATTATGCCGCAGCACTAGAAAAATATTATGAGTTTTACATTGAAGTTATATGTAGATTTAATCATGAATCAAAGGATGATAAGTGGAATGCAGTACGAAAAAAAAGTGGAGCTCAGTTGGAATTATTTGAAAACGAGTACTTTAATAATGAAGATAGAAAGCCGTATTTATTAACTGGTGAATTACGGAATCTTAGAAATCGTGTTATCCATCACGGGCACTTTCCAAGCTATGAGGAAGTTAAAGAGTATGGTAAAGGAGTTTTTATTGCCATTAAAGAGGATTTAGATTTTCTTAATAAGAAATATAAAATCATTTTACAGGAAATAATTGTAGAGCATAATATGCAAAAAGCGAAAAAGATACCAGCAGGTTACTCGATTTCTACTACATTAATTGATACTGGCGTATCAATTTCTACTTCACAGAATTGGAATAATATGACCTTTGAGAAAGTAATAGATAATGCAAAATTATATTTAATAATTGAGGATAACGCAGAAAGTATAATGGCTATAACTAATTTAATTAGAGGCGATATTTCATTAGAAGAATGTAAGACGCTTTTCTTGAAAATATTAAATCAATTTATAAAAAAGTAGCACACTAATTTTCAACTAATTATATATTAAGGAATGATGAAGTGAATATTTATGAACTGATTAATCAAGTTAAATTAAATACAGGAAATTTAAGATACTGGCCAATAGTAAACTTAAAGGACGTAGAGTTAGAAAATATTGGAGAGAAAAAAGCTCTTAAGATATTACAAAAGATATGTGGATTATTAATAATTGAAGAAAATAAGAAGCGTAAATTAAATATTTTTTTAGATGAAAGTTTAGTAAGAGTTAATAATTGTTTTCTTGTTAAGTCTGAATTGGAATGTTTAGAAAAATTAAATTTTGACAATTTTTTGCCGTACTTTAGTGCTTATATTTGGGAGTGTATTTGGCTGGATCAAAGAGACTATAAGGCTGCTGATAAAGCACTTGATTATTATCTTATTCATTTAGAGCGTGAAATAAATTTTGATGAATCTGTTTTAGAGGTTTCGACATATGCTATCGCTTTGGCAAAAGAAATAAATAATAGAAAAAAACTCAATACAATATTTAAAATTCTACATAATATTATATTTCATAATGAAAATAATACCTCAATATATATAACACTATCAATTTTAGACATTTTATCAGCAGAACACTTTATTTCATATTACGAGGCATTAGAATTTCTTAATAATAATGTAAGTATAAGAGGTGAAAATGAGCATATTAATGAAAAGATTTTTATTTTAAAAAGAAAATGGGCTAATAAACTAGGTGATTCAAATTTAATCATAAGTATTGAAAAAGACTATGCAGAATATTTTGAAAAATTGTTTAACTTTATTCCAGATAAGGATTATTTTAAGCAAGAGCGATTTTTAATAAACGCAATAGACTCTTATACTCGTTGTAAGAACCGGAAAAAGGCAAATGAACTGAAGCAGAAATTGATGCTGGTACAAATAAACAAAGTGAATAATATGAAAATAATAGAGATAAGTATTGACTCTAACATTTCTCTCAATACGATAGAAGAGGATTTGAAAAAATTAAATTTTATAGAAATAATATTTTATTCCTTAAAGTTTATTAAATATCTAGACTTTGATATAGTAAAAAATATGGTAAAAGACTGTAAATCTTCCGGATTTATAAGTGATACGTTTCCATGTAGTATTATTAATGATAGAGGGCAATCTACTGATATATTTATGCCACTAATGTCTTCTGACTATGAAAATAATAGTACTAATTTGAGAAATCATGTAGATCATATGGTTATGAGATATGCAGATGTTGCTGGTTGTTATTTAAAACATATCTATTCATATATAAAAGATACTTTTATATTTAGTGAATATAGTTTTGATTTTCTAATAAGACATAATGAAATAGTCCCAGCAACTAGGAATAAGATTTTTCGAAATGTGCTGTTTTTAATATTTCAAGGAGAATTGTGTACAGGATATCAAGTTTTAGTTTTACAATTAGAAAACTTATTTCGATATATTGCACAGGAACAATATGGCTTAACATATAAGATTGATAAAGATGGTCGAACTGAAGAATATACGTTATGGGATATATTAAATTATTTAATTAAAAATTCTGAAGACAATAATAAATCAATTTTTTGGCAATTTCAATGCTTACTGTGTCAATCTTTAGGGGGAAATATAAGAAATAATATTGCTCATGGATTAGTTGAAGAATATGATTTTGAAACAGGACGATATTGTTATTTATTGTGTCTGGTGATTCTATTACTAGTAAGATATGCTGATTTTTATAATGAAAATGATTGATTAATTTTATAGTGCAATTTAGCACAAGTTATCTATATTAAGCATGGTAAAAGTAGACGGAGGAATCAAGCGCATTGATTTGGGAGTTATTTCTTTTTTAGTACACCCAAGAAATAGTAAGATATTGGATTATTTAATCGAGTTATATTATTTAAAGTTAAAACAGTGCCGGTACGTCGATGGGCGTACCGGCACTTGAAATTTATATCTATTAAAAAGTAAATGAGTTTTATTGTTTTATAAATCTAACGCTTCCAACTCTTCATAAGCCCATTCAAAATAGCTTTGACAATCTCGATAGAGGTATGAGCCGTTTTCTAAAGTCATTAATAGTTCTTTAGCGGCTATTTCTTCATAGGCATCCGGTAGCATAGAAGGTATAGCTTCTTCTACGGCATAATCTAATCCATAACTATTTATAAGAGTAAAGACATCACAAAATTGCTTTGAGGCGGCTAGTTTTTTCAGTATATTACGTGATTTAGTATAGTTCCTTGTTGTGTAATAAAGTACCGAGAGCGGTAAGAGCATAGATAAACGCTCGTCTTTTTTATATTGTGCATGTAGTTTTAAAGCGTCATCAAAGCGCTGTAATTTGACATATATATGCATGAGGTCATAGCGTAAGCCTAAATTATCGGAGGTGTTAAAAGTCAACGCTTCCTTCAAAAGCTCTATCGCATCATGTAAGCGGTTAGTATTAATTAAGGCAATCATATAGTTATACATAAGGCGCATAAAAGGGCGTGTTTCTAAAATAAGCCAAAAATCTCCGATGCAATCTTGTGTCATATAGCCTTCTTTAGCGAGGGTATTTTTAGCATCTTCATAGGCTTTACTATATTCTTTAACTAATTCTTCCGGAGATAAATCTTTTAAATTAATTAGTATAGAGGTGGCATCAAAGTTGAGCGGGTCAAGTTCGAGTGCTTTTCGCAAATAACGTAAGCGAATATTAGGGGCCGGTGTTTGCTTAGCCAGCTCGAGATAGTCGTCACTTGTTTGAGCGTTAGCCTTAGTTAGTCGTTTAGTAGGATTATTTATATTGTTTTCGCCGAAATTAGGTGAAATAATATCCATACTTGAAATACCAGTTTCCGGTTGACTGTAATCTGACTTAAAAAAGTTTAAAAGCATTTCCAGTCGTTCATCATTATCTAATTGGGAAATATTTTCTTTGCCAATTGACTTTAAATAGGATTCATAGCGAGACTCTAGGGCAGCTCTTGCGTCATGTGTAGCATATTCCGGAGCAGCTGATTCGGTAGGGGCCTTTGAATTTTTCTTATTTTTTGCCATGATGGACTCCTTTTAGTGAAAAGTATTTATTTAATTATATAATATGTTGGTAATTTAATAAATATTTGGATTTTGCATGGTGATGGAAAATGCTAAGAAAATAAAATATTTCAACGAATTATTTTAGATGAATAGATTATAAATTTTCAATTCATTTTTAATTATGAATATATGATGATTTTTTTATCTGTAAATTAAGTTGATTACTGACAACTTATTAAAATAATTATATAATAAGTATACAAATATATGTATTTAGGGGGGTGATTTACATATATGGCAGTTCGGATAAAACATATAGATTTTAAGGGGATTGTGAAAAATTAGGTGTGGAGATAGATGTTTTAAAAACGGGGTGGTATACATGAGGGGTAAAAAGGGAAACAAACGATTATTGCGTGTATTGGTATTGGGAGCTTTATTGAGCACAACTTATATAGGGGGTGCTATGGCAGCGGATTATCCGCTGACCGGTGATACCATTGAAGGTAATTATGACCTTCCGGCAGGAAATATCTTATATAGACTTGACGGTGAACAAAAAGTTACGGCACTATCCGATGTTACTATTAGTTCTCAAAGTACAGAGAATGCTAGTTCTATTATTATATATAGCGGTAAAAGTGAAAACAGCAGTTTAGATTTAGATATGAACGGTCATTCCTTAGCCATAGATGCTAAGTCGGCTGGTATCTATATAACAAAGGATAATACTAATATCAATTTTCACAATGCTGACACTATTGAAAGTACAGTTGATCGTCATAATTTGGTAATTGCTACAAGAGGTAATGGCAGTACTATCAATTATGAAGCCAATAATATTACTTTTAATAAGAGTGAAGTTTTTGAAGATAATCCAATGCTTGTTGTGGGGAATAAGAATACATTATCTATGCACGCCGGCAATGATTTAGTATTTAATAATTATGCAAGGGCCAACACACTCAGTGCATATTATGGTGCTAAGATTCAATTGGAAGCAGATCATAATGTTAACTTTAATCATACCTATAGTGATATTGCGGCTGTCCAGGGACTACCGATTTTGTATTTTGCTAATAATGCTGAGGCAACGATAACAGCAGGTAATGATATTAACTTTAATCGAAATCAGTATGCGTATTTAATTGGTTTGGAATATGGGGGCCACGCAGTTGTAACCGCCGCGGGTAATATTAATTTCCGTGAACAAGTACCGGGTTATATGCCTGTTGTGTCGGCAGAAAATAAGGCAAATATCCAGTTACAGGCACAAGCTATTACAGGTAATACGCAGCAACTGGTGTCAACCACGTATGGTTCGCAGGCACTCTTAAAAGCGAATGAAATTGATTGGGTAGCTGAAGGAAGAGACATGTCTGCCTTTTCAGAGAAATACCCGCATAAGACTAGTATGCTTGTAGCCTATCGCGGGGGTAGTAAGGTTGAATTACAAGCCGATAAGAACATAAATTTAGCTATCGGTGTGCCACATACAATGCTCTATGCAGAAAGTGGTGATATTACTTTAAATGCGGGAGACTCTATTTACTTGCATTCCACGGGAACAACAGATGAGCGCTCTCAGGCAAGCCTTCGCGTTCAGAACGGTAACATTAATTTGACGGCCGGTACAATTACAGTAGAAAATGAAGGGGCCACGGCAGCCTATGCAGATTATTATGGGAATATTAATTTTAATGGTGAAACTCTCATAGACGGTGCCGGTATTGGAGCTAAATCGCTAGGTACCGGGAAAATTAATTTTAATGGCGAAACTTTCATATATGGTGTCGGTATTGGTGCATCGACGGAATCTGATGTAGATCCATGGGCCGAAGATCTTTCAAAGATTAGTTTTAATGACGACGTTGCAATTGATGGGGTTGAAACAGGGGCTGAAGCAAAATATAACAGTGACATTGTTTTTAATAAAGGTCTTGTTATTAATGCTAAAGACAACGCGCTCTATACTGAGTCTGCCGGTCGTATCCAGGCACTTGCTACTGACGTAGATAAGAATGTAAAGGGTAATATGCAAGCCCTTAATGGACAGATTGATATACTCTTTGATACGCCTAGCTCATCGTTTACAGGCACCACGAAAATACAAAACATCGACAAGGTGTATGTCATTGATGACGAAGAAGAGTATGGAGATGATGAAGAGTTAGATAATTATGTAACCTATGATGCCGATGAATCGGATAGTACCGATGATGAGGATAATTGGGGCGATGAAGATGATTGGGAAAATCCATATATCGAAGAAGCGCCGGCTATCAATATAGCGTTACAAAATGGTGCTGTGTGGCGAGTAACCGGTGACAGCTCGTTGACGAAGTTAGAAAATAGCTCCTTTCTTAATATGAGTGATTACACACATACAGGTACGAGTCTTACCGCAAATAATTTATCCGGAAACGGTGACGGGTTGGTTCTTATGGATCTCGACTGGAACAGCAATGGCGGATTAAAAGAAAAAACGGATAACAGCGATTATATTACCGCTACCGAAAGTGCTACCGGTACTTTCACGTTGTTAAGCGAGCGATCACTGATGCATTTAGAAAATATGGAGATAAATGACCGTTTGTATTTTGCTACGCTGACGAATAGTGATGCGGTTTTCACAAGCTGGATTACACAGCGTAATGTAGCAAAAGGCGGCTTATATGATTATATTATCGGCTTAACTTCTGAAACAACGAATGTAACGGATACGAGTGCAACAACTGATACCGATACTACAATCGATACGACAACAGATTTGGATAGTGCCGCGGATATGACTACAGTAACGGCTAGAGCAGCTACAGATACTATAACGGATTGGTTCTTTGGCACCGTAGAGTATACAGAAAGTCCGATTGTTCCGAGTGGTCGTATCAACTCGCAAATTATGTATGATCTTACAACCGAAGTGGATACGTTGAATAAACGCATGGGTGAAGCACGGTACATGAATACCAATGCTGATGCAGACGGTATTTGGGCTCGCACGTCGTATAATCGCTATGGCCGTGACGCTTATTCCGGCCACAGCAATCGTTTTGAAGTAGGCAAAGATTATGTAATATCTCGTGATGATGGCAGTACGATTCATCAAGGGGCATCGTTTACATATCTTCGCAGCAATGCATCGTTCACTGATGGACGGAACGAATATAACCGTTACACCGGATCGTTCTATCATACTTGGTTAGGTAATAATGGCCATTATCTGGATGTGGTAGCTCGTGTCGGCAAATTAAACGGTGATAGTCGTACATTCTTAGTGAATGGCGATGAATCACGGAGCTCCTTTGGTACTTGGTATCAACAGGGCAGTGTAGAATATGGCCGTAACTTCAACCTTAAAAACGGTTGGTATCTTGAACCTCAGGCGCAGTTACAATACACCCATATGAATAGTAAATCGTACATCAGCAATGACGGCATCAATCATCAATTGGACAGCGTGAACAGTTTTATCAGCCGCTTAGGTTTCCGTTTGGGCCGTAATATTGATGATAAAACATCGTGGTACATTAAAGGCGATGTATTCCATGAATTTGCCGGTGACGGCGGTATTACCTTTATATCCGCTGACGGTTTAGAACGCATTGATTACAATCGTGACGGCAAAGAAACTTGGTATGATTTAGGTGTCGGGTTACAGGCTGAATTAAGCCATGATAGAAGTCTCTGGTTCGAATTTGAACGCAAGTTTAGCGGCTCCTATTCAAATGCTTGGGAAATTAACGGCGGTATGTCGTGGAAGTTCTAGGTGATAGACTGTATAGTATAAATTTGAATAAGTGATTTAAGTAATAGTAAGGCCTCCGATGATGTTGAAAAGACATCATGGGAGGCCTTTTTGCTGTCTGAAGTGATATCAATAATTGAAAGTTATTATTATAATAATAAAAAATCGTAAAATTTCAAACTAATTGATTTTTAAAGATAAATTCTCTAGAGCATTTTATAAATCTGTGGTACTATAATTGGAGCATAAGTGTTTTTACGAAATTTTTACTTAAATTTTAAAGAAAATATACAAGGTTCATAGTATAATCAAATGCGACAAATA
>NZ_HF986188.1:108655-113678 GCF_000431435.1 Veillonella sp. CAG:933 | reverse complement strand
GTTTTGTCATGCCTATTCGGCGTACAATAAAACACAGTAGCCTCGAAAGACTACTGTGTTAATTATATTACTTATACGATTATACTACCGTTCGCATTATATAGCCACACTAATTTTATGTATTACCATTAATTAGCTTTAACGGCATTACGCATATCTTTTTTGTTGCTGCTCTTCCAAATAGCCCAAATAGAAGTAGCTACGCAAATGGAAGAGTACGCACCACTTACGAAACCGACAATCATACAGAGAGCGAAGTTTTTAGTTGTATCGCCACCGAAGAAGTAGAGTGAGCAACAAGCAAACAATACTGTTGTCAAAGTATAGCAACTGCGGTGAATACTTTGCGCAATACTTGCATTCGCCAAATCGGCAAATGTATCAGAACGTTTATGGGTATGCGTGTTTTCACGAATACGGTCGAAGATAACTACCGATTCATTCATGGAATAACCGATTACCGTCAAAATAGCGGCCAAGAAGGACGCATCGATTTCCAACTGGAAGAAGGAGAATACGCCAAGTACCATGATAAGGTCATGGAAAATAGCGGCTAATGACGAAAACGCGATACGGTATTCGAAACGGAAGGAAATATACGCTGCCAATACTAAGAAAGCAATGGCCAAGTTAATAAGCGCATGTTCCGTAACTTCCGAACCGATTACGGCCCCTACGGATTCCACACGTTTTACTTCATTTTGACCTACATTTTTATTTAAGCTTTCCACAACGGCTGCGCTTTCATTCGCATCGAGGTTACGGGTACGAATGATAACGTCCTTACCGGATGTTTCATTGCTTTCACCGGATAACTGAATGATAGCATTTTCCAAATTGAACTGTTTCAAATCTTCACGAACTTGCGCAACCTGTACAGGCTGATTAAATACTACTTCTACAATGGTACCACCGGTATAGTCGATACCGAAGTTAAAGCCGCGTACGAAGATAGACACAAGACTGGCAATAACCAAGAGAGAAGACAACGTGAACCACCAACGATGGTGTTTAATAACGTCAAAACGCATTATTTTTTGCCTCCTTTCTTGTAAAGCTCCATGGTCGCGGTTGGCGACACATTAGCACCATACCAGAATGGATGATTCGTCAAATTACATTCGATCAACATCCGCAATAAATAACGGCTTACAAATACGGCCGTAACCATACTGATAGCAACACCGAGACCGAGGGTAATAGCGAAACCGCGCACCGGACCGGAACCAAGCACAAACAAGATGGCTGCCGTAATCATAACGGACATGTTCGCATCCACGATAGTTGCAAGGGCACGCCGGAAACCGGATTCCATAGACATGCGCAAGGTTTTACCAACCTGAACTTCTTCTTTAAAGCGTTCGAAAATCAGGATATTCGCATCCACCGCGACGCCCATGGAGAGAATAATACCGGCGATCCCCGGCAGTGTTAAGGTAGCCTGCAAGAAATGCAATACGGCCAACAATAATAATACGTAAATGAGAAGCGCTGTAGTCGCTACGAAACCGGAGACACGGTACAATACCAACATAAACGCTACGATAAGACCGATACCTACGGCAAAGGCTGTTACCGACTTATCTTTGGAGTCCTGACCAAGTGTCGGACCTACGGTACGAACTTCCAATACATTAACTTTTACAGGCAACGCACCGGAACGAAGCAAAATCGCAAGGTTTTTAGCTTCATCTAAGGTCCTACTACCGGTGATTACGGCTTTACCGCCCGTAATCGGTTCGTTAACTACAGGGTTTGTTAATTGTTCTCCATCAAGATAAATCCCGATGTGACGACCCACATTCATAGTTGTCAAATCAGCGAATTTCTTAGCCCCTTCATCGGTAAACTCAATAGCTACCATGAATTGCTTATTCTGACCGATTTGTTCTTTCGCATCTTTTAAATCATTACCGGTTAAATGAACTGTGCCATTTTCATCCTTAAATTCCATAACCGCTGTTTTACCAATGGTTTTAATGGCTTGGTCCGGATCTTTAACACCCGGTAATTCGATAATGATACGTTTCTTACCTTCACGCTGAATTAATGGTTCAGCCAAACCCATTTCGTTGATACGACGTTCAAGAATCTGTCTGGCTCGTTCTACCGCATCATCAGTTACTTTGTTCTCGCCCGCATCTTCTGCTTCCAGAACGATGTGTGTACCACCTTGTAAGTCCAGACCTTGTTTAATCGATTGTGCCAAAGGCCCAATAAAATAAATAAAGGCTGCAAAGATCAAGGCAATAACTGCAAGAAATTTTGCCAGTGCCTTACCGTTCAAAAAAATTCCCCCTCCTTAAATCGCCAGGGCAGCCACTATTGCGCCAATAAATTGAAACGTAATAGCAGTGTAAAATGATTTCACATAATTAAGATACATAATTATTTAAATGTTAAAACGCGCTCGTCCGTAATTAACCCGGCGAGGCGTTTATCATGCGCTTCCATAGGAATCTCATCGGATACAACTTGGATGTCCCATGCAACGCCGATTAAGCGTTCTTTAGGGACTTTAGCCAAAAATCGGTCATAATAACCGGCCCCCATCCCCATACGGCCACCTTTGGTATCAAAAGCTACTCCGGGAACTAAAATTAAATCCAGTTCATTAGGCGCCGCCGTTTCATAAGGTTCATTAGGAATGCGTATATGAAGGACGCCTGTTTTCACATCATCAAGACGTGTTAACCGGGCTGCAATCATTTCGGTTTTAGATACGCAAACCGGCACAAAGACCGCTTTGCCCTCTGCCAAAGCCTGTGTAACCAGAGCATCGAGATTAGCCTCTTTCGGCATGGCCAAATAGGCCATTATGGAGTGAGCCTTTTTATATTCAGCTGATTCCATAATGTGTTTGCACAGTGCCTCGGCCCGCGTTTTGCATTCACTGTCAGACATGGCTTGGCGCCTTGCTTTAAAAGCAAGGCGCATTGTATGCTTATCCATATTATTTGTCATCTTTGCCAAGCACATGAGCTACGCTGGAACGAGCTAATTTGATTTCAACTTTTTCAGCGATTTGAAGCATAATTGCATCGTCAGTCAAAGCATTGATTGTACCGTAAATACCACCGATAGTCACAATTTTCTGACCTTTTTTCAAACTGTTCAAAAGTTCGTTACGAGCTTTCTGTTGCTTTTTCTGTGGACGATATAAAAGGAAATAGAAAATTACAACCATTAATAATATCGGCCAACCGGCTTGAAATAACTGTTCTAAATCTGCCACTGTCTGTTCACCTCCAAAAAAACATATATATCTTTCAACGTCTAGTGTCCCCTATTTTTTATAACCGGCCCAAAATTCATCACGAAAAGCCGGGAATCGGTCTTCCAAAATAGCGGCGCGCATTTGACGCATGAAATTCAATAAGAAATACAAATTATGATACGACACCAAACGGAAAGCCAAAATTTCTTCCGCCTTGTATAAATGTCGAATATAGGCACGAGAATAATTGCGGCAAGTATAGCACTGACAGCCTTCTTCCAACGGACCCCAATCATGAGCGTACGTAGCGTTTTTAATAACTACACGGCCATTATGAGTCATGGCCATACCGTTACGCGCCACACGCGTCGGGAATACGCAGTCAAACATGTCTACCCCGCGAGCCACACCTTCCACCAAACAGTCCGGTGTGCCAACGCCCATCAAATAACGAGCCTTATTAGTCGGTAATAATGGCGTTGTGTGATCCAAGATATCGTACATCAAATCATGCGGTTCCCCAACGGATAAACCGCCGATGCTGTAACCGTCAAAGTCCATAGCCACCAATTCTTTGGCACTACGGGTTCGTAAATCTTTATACATACCGCCCTGAACGATACCGAACATGCCTTGAGTCGGTGATGTGTGAGCCTTGCGGCAACGTTCCGCCCAACGAGTGGTACGTGCCGTAGAACGGTCCGCATAAGCATAATCAGCCGGATACGGAATACATTCATCAAAAGCCATAGCTATATCGGCACCTAATTGCTCCTGTACTTTAGTAGCAATTTCAGGTGATAAAAACTTCTTGGAACCATCGATGTGGGAACGGAAGGCTACCCCTTCTTCGGTAATTTTGCGCAAATCACCGAGACTGAATACCTGGAACCCGCCACTGTCGGTCAGGATACCGCCATCCCAATTCATAAAGCGATGTAAACCGCCCGCCTCTTCTACAAGGTCCGGACCGGGACGCAAGAACAAGTGATAAGTATTGCTCAAAATAATCTGAGCGCCCATCTCTTTTAATTCTTCCGGCGACATGGTTTTAACCGTTGCCTGTGTGCCTACCGGCATAAACATAGGTGTTTTAAATGTACCGTGCGGCGTATGTAAAAGCCCCGCCCGTGCACCGGTATGGGGACATTCTTTTTGTAATTCATAGGTAATAACCAAGCATATCCTCCTATCTAGTTGCAACCTGTCAAGTACATATTATAGCACAAAATATTTAACGAATAAACATAACATCGCGTTGCTTGACTGTTAACAATGAAGCGAAGTATGTTGTGTCGCCAATCTGTTAGCGAATAAACATGGCGTCGCCAAAGCTGAAGAAGCGATACCGTTCCTTAACCGCTTCTT
Organism: Veillonella sp. CAG:933; assembly: GCF_000431435.1. NCBI lineage: Bacteria > Bacillati > Bacillota > Negativicutes > Veillonellales > Veillonellaceae > Veillonella > Veillonella sp. CAG:933. The sequence continues at coordinate 109,093 of NZ_HF986188.1, read as the reverse complement.
TATAAGCAGCTAAGCAATGCTCTCTGCCCGCCAACGCACTGATGAGCATGAGTAACGTTGATTGAGGAAGATGAAAATTCGTTATAAGCGCATCAACCATCTTATATTCATAACCGGGATAGATAAAAATCTGCGTCCAATCGTGACCGGCCTGAAGAACGCCATCCTTCGTGGCCGATTCCAAGGTGCGCACCGAAGTAGTACCTACAGCTACGATACGCTTACCGGCCGCTTTGGCGTCGTTAATAATTTTCGCCGTTTCCGCCGTTACCACATAGTATTCACTGTGCATTTCATGGTCTTCAATCGTTTCTTCCGATACGGGACGGAACGTACCAAGCCCTACGTGAAGGGTTACAAAGGCCAAAGTAACGCCTTTGGCTTTTAAGCGTTCCAATAATTCCGGCGTAAAATGAAGCCCCGCCGTAGGTGCGGCGG
>NZ_HF986188.1:3958-108627 GCF_000431435.1 Veillonella sp. CAG:933 | reverse complement strand
CGGCGGCCGACCCTTTTTCACGAGCATACACCGTCTGATAACGGTCTTTATCTTCTAATTTTTCGTGGATATATGGCGGCAACGGCATTTCGCCGATTTCCTGAATGATATCGTCGAAAACACCCTGTGCCGTAAATTCAATGATACGACCGCCAAAGCTTGTTTTATCCAATACTTTACCGGTCAAGCGGTCATCGAATACCAATTCCTGACCAATCGGGCATTTTTTACCCGGTTTGACCAAGCATTCCCATTTATTTTCACCACAAGGCGTGAGGAGCAATACTTCTACTTTGCCGCCACTGCCCCGGCGATGACCGTATAAACGAGCGGGAATTACCTTCGTATCGTTAAAGACCAACACATCATTGTCGGATAATTCATCAATGATGTCATAAAAATGATCCTTGTGAGCCACTTCACCGGTCACCTTATCAAGGAGCATAAGACGCGATGTATCACGCGGTTCCACCGGATGCTGAGCAATCAGTTCTTCCTGCAATTCATAATCAAAATCTGTTACCTTCATGGTAAAACTTCCTTCTTTCAAACTGTAGTTAATACGTTTTTTGAGATTACGCATATTTCCCATCTATCAGGCTTAGCTATGCATACCTATGCGAGATAAATTAATACGCTTTATCTATGGTCACACCCGTATAATAGTGCGTTAAAATCGTTTTGTAATAATCCTTAGCCGACGTAGGTGCTTTCGCCGCCATAGCCGCTGCCCCCCACTGGGACAGGCCTAAACCATGGCCCCAGCCATAACCGCGAATCGAAACGGTATCAGTTGCCTTTTTAAACGTGTGATAAGCTTTTGGATTTTTAAAACTATCCGCCGTAGACGGCACTTTCACGTTTACGTAGAAATCAAACAAGGTGGATTTCAAGCCGAATATTTTCATAATCGTCTCGCCCGTCAAAGTAAGCGTCTTTTTATTACCTACAAAATCCGCCGTCATAACTCGACCGGACACGCCGCGATCTTTAAACTTCATAGGACGCTGGCGCAAGGTACTGAGTTTAATTTCTTTAAGGGTGCCCACATCTTTACCGGCTACACGCAACTTCGCTTCCATTTCGGCCCGCGTAAGTTTAACGGTCCAGGCAAAGCTGTCGCCGCTTTGCTTGTAATCGGCATAATCCTTAACGCCGCGCAAATACGGCACATTACTGCCCCACACGTTTTCACTGTTTTCCGTGTAACCACCCGCATTGGAGTGGAACAAGGCTTCAATAGGCTGTCCTTTATACTGCACCACCATGCCTTTGGTATCATCCACGGCTTTCGTAGTGCTGTTAAATTCCGCTGCCTGACCGTTATAGACCTGATGATTCGTGGTCGGCTGCACATCGTAAGCTTTGGCAGCACTTTGTTTCATATTGTATAAAGCATAGGTGCGCGCTGCGACGGCCTGTGCTTTCAAAGCTTCTTGAGGCCAGCTTGGCGATACTTCTGCCGGTACCACGCCATACAAATACTCTTCAATAGAAACTTCATTAATGAGCATCATGCCGCCTGACGAAGTGGGCACAATTTTAATGGCGCCGCGATACGGTTTACTATCCAGCAAAATAGTGCCTTCTACATTGCCTTGCCACGATTTAATATAGGCAGAACCGTCTACAGTTTTGCCGTTTACCGTCACTTTATTATTTTTAACGCCGATTGTTACTGTGTCCGTAGCGGCAAACTTGGCAAATGGTGATTTATTACTCGTATACACTGCCAACTGGCCGCTACCGGCTACGGGCCAAGTACTGCTGCGCATCGCCAATAAAACGCGAATGGCCGGAATATTAGCTTGCTGTGGCGTATTAAAGGCCGGCACTTTCGTAAACTTAGAGTTTGAAGCGGTAGCACTGTTTTTTGTATCAGTAGCTTTTGCAGCACTCTTACTTTCCGACTTCGTAGTAATCGTGGTAGTTTTCGTCGTAGTTACCGTATGGGTATCTTTATTCGCCTTCGTTACCACCGTTGTCGTCGATTTAGTTTCTTTTACCGGTGTTTTAATCGTCGTAGTCGTCGTTGTCGACTCAGACCCTTCTTTAGTGACCGTCACACTGGCCCCCCAAACGGGCACAACCGATGTCATCAAACAGCTTAAAACGGCTGCCAAAATTACACGATTTACTGCTCTCAATCTCATAAATCCCCCTGACTAGATGCATTAACATTCGGATTCGTAATACCCAAATGGTCGTAAGCCAACTGCGTCGCCATACGCCCACGACTAGTGCGAATCAAAAAGCCCAATTGCATCAAATACGGTTCATACACATCTTCGATGGTATCGCGCTCTTCACTGGTAGCCGCCGCAATCGTATCGATGCCGACAGGGCCACCGTTAAATTTCTCAATAATTGTTTTTAAAATTACCCGGTCTACCCGATCGAGTCCCAATTGGTCAATGTCTAAACGCTGCAAGGCATCATCGGCAATGATATTGGTAATTTCACCGTCACCCAGTACTTGCGCCACATCGCGGACGCGCTTCAACAAGCGGTTCGCAATACGCGGGGTTCCCCGGGAACGACGGGCAATTTCAGCGGCTCCGGTATCGGTAATCTTTGTATTCAATACTTCCGCCGCCCGTTTTACGATGAATTCCAACTCATCCTGCTTGTAATATTCCAAATGATTGATAATACCGAAACGATCACGTAACGGTCCCGAAAGAGCACCAGCCTTAGTGGTAGCGCCGACTAAGGTAAACGGTCTTAAATCGATGCGCACCGAACGAGCGCTCGGTCCCTTCCCGACTATAATATCCAAAGAATAATCTTCCATAGCAGAATACAACACTTCTTCTACCGTACGGGATAAACGATGTATTTCATCGATGAATAATACATCATGGTCCTGTAAATTACTGAGGAGCGCCGCCAAATCGCCGGAACGTTCAATGGCCGGTCCGGATGTAATGCGGAAGTTTACGCCCATTTCATTAGCAATAATGCCGGCCAAGGTAGTTTTTCCAAGCCCCGGCGGTCCGTATAGCAAAACATGGTCAAGCGCTTCTTTACGTTCTTTCGCCGCTTGAATATATACTTTTAAATTATTTTTTACATCCGTTTGGCCGATGTATTCGTGCAAATAGCGCGGTCGCAAAGAGAACTGCCAAGTGTCGCCACTTTGTTCTTCTTTACCCACCACGCGGCTTTGACTGTCAACCACACGTATTTCTTCTTTCATGACTACCTACCCTTTCCCAATTCAGATAATACGTCGCGTATCAATGTCGCCACATCTCGCTCACCATTATCCAATTGAGTGAGTATATCAACAAATTCCGATTCCCGATAGCCCAAGGCCATTAATGCGTCCGCCGCCTCACCGGCAATGCCGGTTTGCGCAACATGTACCGCCGTATCAAGAGCCGCCTGAGGGGCCGGTGCCGTCGTAAATTTACCGATTTTATCTTTTAATTCGAGCACCAAACGCTCGGCCGATTTTTTACCGATACCGGGAAGCTTCGTAAGTGTTCCCAATTCGCCATTCATAATGGCCACTTTGATACCATCCACGGACAGCCCGGACAAAATACCGAGCCCCACTTTTGGCCCGATACCGGATACGGAAATCAGCAAAGTAAAAAGATCATATTCGTCTTGTGTAGCAAATCCATAGAGCTGAATCGCATCTTCGCGAACACTCATATGGGTATATAATAATGCTTCTTGTCCTTCTATTAACGCATCGCGGGTGGTTCCGGAAATATATACGCGATAACCTACACCATGCACATCAATAAAACAGGAGCCTTGAAAAATCTGATTAATGATACCACGAAGAAAACCTATCATGAACTACTGCCTCCTACAAAATCTATAACTGCAAACGGCGCCGTAAGTCATCGCCATGGGAGCTGTGAGCAGTACAAATGGCAATGGCCAAGGCATCGGCCGTATCATCGGGCTTAATTTTCTCACGAATTCCGAGCATATTCATAGTCATATAAATAACCTGCTCTTTAGTTGCACGACCATAGCCTACTACGGCCTGCTTAACCTGTAGCGGCGTATACTCATAAATAGGGATGCGCCGTTGGCTGGCGGCCAACAAAATGACGCCCCTCGCCTGTCCTACGGCAATGGCAGTCGTTACATTGCGATTAAAAAACAATTGTTCTACGCCAAATTTATCGGGCCGGTATTCTTCCAAAATATCACTTAAATCATTGAATAATATTTCAAGCCGCATGGCATCCGTGTCCTGCGGCGTGGTTGTAATACAGCCGTAAGCAACGGGTTGCAACCGACTGCCGTCCACGTCGATAATGCCATAACCGCAAATAGCGGTGCCCGGGTCTATACCTATAATTCGCATAATAATCTCCTTCTAAAACTATTTATCTTTTTATTATAGCATCTATAGAACTATAGACCAAACAGATTAGCGAATTAATCACAGTCTATGAGTCATCTTCACTATCGTTCAAGCCCGCTATTATTAAAATAAGTCCGTTATGATTAGAAGTAAGTTTTCCTGTATTACATGCGTTCCTTAACTTTTGACACAAACGCTTCAAAAAGAGCATACATATCTTCGTGTTCACGCCACATATTTTCAGGATGCCACTGTACGCCCACTACGGACGCATCATTGTTTTCAATGCCTTCCACAATGCCGTCGAGACTGGTAGCCGTTACTTTCAATGAAGGAGCAACCTCACGAATCGCCTGATGATGGCGGGAATTGACCAAAGTATTTAACCCTAACACAGCATGTAAAAAGCTGTCCTTGGCCACGGTTATACTGTGAGTAGGATAGCCGCCGGGCGCTTTTTGGGAATGCTTAATATACGAATTCGGGCACTGCGTTTTGATGTCCTGATACAAATCACCGCCTAATGCTACGTTGATGATTTGTGCCCCTTTACAGATACCCAAGATAGGTTTACGCACCTTAACGGTAGCCTGAATCAATTCACGCTCAAACACATCCCGTTTATAATTCACCATACCGATTTCACGACGCGGTTCTTCACCGAATAAATGAGGATCTACATCGGGGCCGCCATGAACAATAAGACCATCATATAATTCAAAATAGTCTTCGCCGATGGCATTCGGTACATCCGGTAAAATAAACGGAATACATCCCAATGCACTGAGCACTTCTACCAGCTCACGAGATACATACGGTGCTCGTTGTAAATTGGTGCTGTTCGTAGCATCCATATAAGTATCGGCCGTAATTGCAATGCGTGGTTTCATAGCAGTCCCTCATTTCTAAAAACGTAAACTTCGGGCAAACAGGTAAATCAAGTCGGCTTAGCTGTAAGCGCCTTTAAAGCCTGCCGTCCGTCAAACTATCATTACATACATTATACAAAAAAGGCCTATGAAATTTCCACCTGTTTATGGTTTCCATAGACCTTGTTTTTCCAATTCTTTAATGGCCCGTTTTTCATCATCTGTAAGTTCGCGTTCCAATAAATCCGGACGCAAACGGCGAGTACGCAATAAGGCCTGCTGTAAGCGCCATGTGGCTATGTTTTTGTGATGACCGCTGCGCAATACTTCCGGAACCTCCCAGTCTCGAAAAACCGGTGGTTTGGTGTACTGCGGCCCTTCCAAAATAGGCCTGTAGAAGGAATCTTCAATCGCCCCCGAAGCAGCCCCCAGAACGCCCGGAATCATGCGCGCAACCGCATCAGCCACAACCATGGCCGGCAGTTCACCGCCGGTAAGCACAAAGTCACCGATGGAAATCGTTTCATCGATTAAATGCTCTTCCACGCGATAATCGACGCCTTCATAATGACCGCAAATAAGCACCAACTGGTCGTAAGTCGCCAATTCTCGTGCCTTGGCCTGATTAAAAGTACTGCCCGTAGGACCTAAGAAAATGACCCGTTTTCGCAGCTCTGGAGCAGGTTCGTTCGCTTCAGCTGATTCTGGTGCATCAACCTGTTCCGCTGTTTTTGCCAATACATGCTCCACAGCTTCAAAAATGGGTGGCGCCATCATGAGCATCCCGGCCCCGCCCCCATAGGGTGTATCATCCACTTGATTATGCTTATTGTGAGCAAAATCACGGGGATTCGTTACTTCCATAGTAAGGCGCTCGGCAGTCATAGCTCGCTTAATAATAGAATGGTCAAAAAAAGCAGCAAAGAACTCAGGGAATAAAGAAATAATGTCAATTCTCATAGTATCACATTATCCTTTCCGGCCTAAAGGCCTTTCACCTAAGTCTCGGCTGCTCTATTAAATCCATTCCGGCGGATCGGCAATAATCTTACCGCCTTCAACATCAATATCTAAAATTACATGTTCCAACACAGGTAATAATAAATCAGGCTGACCTTCCTGTTTGACTACATACACATCATTGGCGCCCGGTTGCAATACATCAGACACGGTACCCAGTACATGGCCCTTTGTATCTTCCACGGTTAAACCGATGATATCAAAAATGTAGTAACGGCCTTCCGGCAATTCCACCAACTGGTCGCGAGGAACTTGAATTTCCTTGCGAGCCATCAATTCGGCAGCATTACGATCCGGCACTTCTTTAAAAGTCGCCAAAATAAATTGTTTATGATAACGAGCGGATGTGATGTGGTATTCTTTACCATCAATGTAGCAGGCATCCATCGTCAAAAACCGATCGGGAAAATCGGTCTGCGGCATTATACGAAGATCACCCCGCACACCGTGCGGGGCAACAATAACGCCTATGGTAATCAGCTCATTCCGATCCATTATTTACGGAAAGCGACAATTTTGCCGTCTTCGAGCAAAATTTCAGAACCCATTAAAGCGTCGAGGTCATCCCCAACTTTAACCGTAATGGTCTGTTCCATAGTGCCCTGACTAATTTCAGAACCAAGTTCAAGCTTTTCCGCATCCTTTAATTTGGCTGCTACGTCCGCCTTAAAGTTTAAACGTTTTTGCTTTTCTTCTTCAATCTGCTGACGTAATTGAATAAGACCTTGCGCATCGATTTTAGCTTGTTCACTGAGTAAACGTTTAGCTTGGAATTCGATTTGCTGTAAGTCCTGTTCAACAAGATCCAAACGCTGCTGAAGATCGGCAATAAGCTTAGCTTTGAGCCCTTCTGTAACTTTCGATTTGATAGCTACAGGAACACGTACTGTCATTTCTTCCATGTTTTCTCACCCTTTAGACAATATCAACGGATATTTTTTTGTTTTCTTTAATAGCTGCTGCTTTTGCGACAGCTCGGATTGCTTTAGCAATTCTGCCCTGCTTTCCAATAACCTTACCCATGTCTTCCGGTGCCACGTGAACTTCATAGACTTCCACATCACCTTTTACGGTCACGGTAACAGAAACGGCTTCAGGCTGCTTAACCAATGACTTCGCAATTAATGTAATTAATTCTTTCATCACAGTATGCCTCTCTATGAATTACTTCTTAGCATCAGCAAATTTCTGCATAACACCGTGCTGTTTGAAAAGGGAACGAACAGTGTCGGTTGGTTGTGCACCATTACCTAACCAAGTCAAAGCTTTTTCTTCATCAATGTTGATAACAGCCGGGGACTTAGTAGCGTCGTACTGACCGATAGTGTCTACCGGACGACCTTCACGAGGAGCACGGGAATCGGCTACAACGATACGATAGAATGGAGCTTTTTTAGCGCCCAAGCGAGTTAAACGAATTTTTAACATGTATATTTCACCTCCTTGTAAGAATATCTTCTATGATCAACCCATAAACGGTAAGTTTGGCAGTTTAGGTAACATACCTTTTTTACCTTTACGCATAGATCCCATTTTTTTCATCATCTTCTGAGCTTCTTCAAACTGCTTGATTAAACGGTTTACATCCTGCACACGAGTGCCGGAGCCCATAGCGATGCGTTTACGGCGAGAGCCGTTCAATATTTTAGGATTCGTCTTTTCTTGAGGCGTCATCGATTGGATAATCGCTTCAATACGACGAATTTCTTTACTATCTAAATCTATATCTTTTAATTGATCTTTAACTTTGCCCATGCCGGGAATCAATCCCAATAAATCTTGGAATTTACCCATTTTGCGAACTTGGTTCATTTGCTTCAAGAAATCATCAAGCGTGAATTCGTTACGCCGCATTTTATCGGCCAATTCTTTCGCTTCTTCCTCATTTACCAGTTCCTTGGTTCTATCAATCAAAGCCCCCAAGTCACCGAGGTCGAGGATTCGAGAAGCCATGCCTTCCGGCCTGAATTCTTCGAGACCATCCATCTTTTCACTGGTACCCATAAATTTAATAGGGCGACCGGTTACGGATTTAATGGATAAGGCGGCCCCGCCTTTGGCGTCACCATCAAGCTTAGTCATAACTACGCCATCGATACCGAGGCGCTCGTTAAACGTCTTCGCCGTCTGTACCGCATCCTGACCGATCATGGCATCCACAACGAGGAGAATTTCATGAGGTCGTACGGACTGTTTGATGTTGACTAATTCCGTCATGAGGACTTCGTCAATGGCCAAACGACCGGCCGTATCGATGATTACTACATCTTTAAGCATGGATGTGCTCGCCGCGATGGCGTCACGAGCAATATTTACAGGATTGGCACCCGGCGTTTCATCGGCAAACACGGGAATATCTATCTGTTTACCAACCACCTGCAACTGCTTAATAGCGGCCGGACGATATACGTCGGCAGCTACCAACATTGGATGCTTACCTTTCTTACGTAAGTAAACGGCTAATTTACCGGCCGTTGTCGTTTTACCGGCCCCTTGCAAACCAACCAGCATAATTACTGTCGGCGGTTTGGAGGAAATGGTAATCCCACTCTGTACGCCACCCAACAGGTCGGTTAATTCGTCTTTAACGATTTTAATAACCGTCTGTACCGGATTCAAGTTCCCGTAGATTTCCTGGCCGATGGCTTTTTCTTTAATGTTATTGATAAAATCTTTAACAACGCCTAAGTTTACGTCCGCTTCAATCATGGCTAAGCGCACTTGACGCAGGGCTTGCTTCAGATCATCTTCTTCAATTTTGCCTTTACCTTTTAGGGATTTCAAAGCCTCTTCCAGTTTTTGGGTTAAATTCTCAAAAGCCATCCTACCCCTCCATCTGTGCAACTAATTGATATAATATATTGGTGGAAGTGCGGAACTCATCCCGGCCCACACTTGCTTTCAATCTGTCTAATTCACTACGCATGGCGCTCATCAAACGTTCTCGCTCTTCATACTGAGCCACCAAGTGCAACTTGCTTTCATACATTTCCAATAATTGTCTGGCCCTTTGCATATTGTCATATACAGCCTGGCGCGATACGCCCATTTCCTCGGCAATCTCCGCCAAAGACATGTCATCTTCATGATGCAGAACCAAACATTGGCGCTGACGCTCCGTCAAAAGAGCGCCATAGAAGTCTAACAGCAAGCTAATCAAAACTCTTTCTTCCATGTCAACTCACTCCTTCACGGTGTCAAGCTAAAAAACTTTACACGTTATTCTAACAGAGTTAATATGCCCTGTCAAGGTTTTTTCCTTAACAAGTGAAATAAACAGAAAAACACCACGATGCTCGCTTCATCGTGGTGCTTTTCTTTCTCGGTAGTGAATATTGAATTTTTATCTCTATTAGCGTACAGTTTGCAGCGCTCGCTAATACGGAGATTAGAAAATCGACTGAAAAACTGCTCGCTTCAGTCCCCCAGCTTCGTTCTCTACAGATAGTATATACCTCCCTCTCCATTTAGTAAAATTGCCTCTTTTTATATCTGTTATTACGAAAAGTAATAAAGTCTTTAATTAAGTAGAACCTTAATCTATATTGATAAATGCCGTTGTTTCAGACTTGTTATCTTCTTTTATGTTAACTGAATACAAAAATACAAAGTTAACCAATAATGAAAAATCGAGGTTAATTAAGATTAACCTCGATTTACGGAATTCACTTTAACTTGTCTTATTTAATTTTGCTTTTTACTGCGCCTTACTTTGAACCGCCTAAATCAGTGCTACCGATTATCAGTCAAGTTTAGCTCGTTTCAAGCGAAGCGCATTCGTAACAACCGTAACGGAACTGAAAGCCATGGCCGTACCGGCTACGATTGGTGTTAACATACCGATGGCAGCCAATGGAATACCTAGACTGTTAAAAATAAGCGCCCAGAAGAGGTTCTGACGAATATTCGTCATTGTCTTACGGCTTAAGGTTACGGCCTGAACCAAGGTGTTCAAATCATTACGAACAAGTACGATGTCGGCCGCTTCAACGGCAATATCCGTACCGTTACCGATGGCAAAACCGATATCAGCCAAAGTCAAGGCCGGTGCGTCATTGATACCGTCACCAACCATGCCCACAACTTTACCGGATTTACGCAATTCATCAATCTTACCGGCTTTATCCTGAGGCAACACTTCCGCCATAACATGGGTAATCCCCACTTTGTCGGCTATGTATTGAGCGGTACGACGATTATCACCGGTAAGCATCCAAACTTCAATGCCGCGGTTCTGTAATGTCTTAATCACTTCCGGTACTTCCGGACGAACTTCATCTTCTACAGCCCATAAAGCTCTGATTTCACCGCCAACGGCTAAGAGCGATACGGAAGCGCCTCGTTCTTCTTCGGCGAGAACGGCTTTTTCAATCGTTTCATTCATATACCCTAAGGACTGCATCCAGCGGCTGTGACCTAATTGAACCATCTGATTAGCTACGACAGCTTCAAGACCATGACCGGGCACTTCTTTAAAACCGGTAACATTCGGTAATACACCGTTACCCAATTCAGTAGTACCATACGCTGCCATAGCTTTGGCGATTGGGTGAGTTGTCAAACTTTCGATAGCGGTCATAATACCGGTGTTTACTTTTTCATCACCGGCGAAGTTAACAGTTTTACTTACCATCAAGGTACCTTTAGTGATAGTACCGGTTTTATCCAATACGATGGCATTTAATTTGCCGGCTCGTTCAAGGAATTCGGCACTCTTAATCAAAATACCGTGTTCAGCACCCAAACCGGAGCCTACCATGATAGAGGTTGGGGTCGCTAAACCTAAGGCACAAGGACAGGCGATAACCAATACGGCCGTACCGTGCATGAGAGCTACGCCCCAAGTTGAATCAAAACCGAAATACCATACGAGAGATGTTAATACGGCTAGGGCAATAACGGTCGGTACGAAATAAGCAGCAACCACATCGGCTACACGCTGAATGGACGCTTTGGAGGTTTGCGCAGCTTCTACAACTTTAATAATCTGCGACAACATAGTGTCGGAACCGATTTTTTCGGCGCGCATGGTGAAAACACCGGTTTCGTTAACGGTAGCACCGATAACCTTGCTGTCTACGGATTTTTCAACCGGCAAACTTTCCCCGGTCAACATGGATTCGTTAACCGCCGATTGACCTTCAATCACAACACCGTCAACCGGAACTTTTTCACCGGCACGAACTTGAAGAATATCGCCAACCTGAACTTCGGCAGTTGGAATATCTACCCACTGACCGTCACGCTGCACGTGAGAAATACTTGGTGTTAAGCCCATCAATTTTTCAAGCGCTTCGGACGTACGACCTTTGGCTACTTCTTCAAGGACCTTACCTAATAAGATGAAGGTAATGAGCCATGCGGACGTTTCAAAATACATGTCGTGGCTGCCTACATACATATTGTAAATACTAAATAAGTAAGCTACCGAAGTACCTAACGCAACCAATACATCCATGGTCAAGGAACCGCTCTTAATAGCGCTCCAAGCACCTTGGTAGAACACGAGGCCCGGACCGAACTGAGCAACCGTAGCCAATACCAATTCTACCCAATGAGGCAACATAGGCCAGCCGAATAAATGGTTACCCATCATGCTGACCATCATCGGAATAGCCATAACGGCAGCAATAATCATACGATATAATTGAGGTTTGTAATTAACTTTTTCAAGTTTCTGAACCCCTTCTTCAGCGAGGGTAGCACCAAAACCGATACCCGTAATAGCTTTAATTACGTCATCAGGGGTTACCTTGCTGTCATCCGTATAGGTAACACTGCCTTTACGGGTTAAGAGGTTAACCTTTACATCAGCTACGCCATCCATGCGACTGACGACTTTTTCAACACGACCGACACAGGCGGCACAGTGCATGCCGGTGATGTCGAATTCATTACTTTTTTGACTCATATATAACACATCCTTTTAACTCTACTGTATTGCAATTAATTTCGCTAATTCAAACGAATCATAACGCATTGTTTATTTCAATAAATGATACACAACTTAGTGTCAATTAATGAATTTATTACTTATGGAGTGATTTATAAACACCCATCAATTCCGTAATGGCATCATCTTCCTTGCCGCTTTTAATGGCATCCACTACGCATGAGCGAGAATGACTTTCTAACATTAGAAGGCCAACTTGATATAAAGCCGCTCTTACGGCACCTATTTGCTGTAACACTTCTACACAATAACGATGATCGTCAATCATCTTTTCGATGCCTTCTACCTGACCTTTGATACGGCGCAGGCGACGAGTTAATTTCTCTGTTTCCATATCTGTAAGCATCTTACTTCCTCCTTACTCTATCTTAACAACAGCTTAAAACTGCTGTAAAAACGAAAAGCATCGGGGATTTTCATCTCCTTCTCGATACCCCTATGGGGTATCTCATCTGTATATTATGTTATACCTTCACCCCCAAAAGGTCAACAAGGGGGTATTGTGCAATTGTAAAAAATTACGTATCATAAAATACATAAAACACAGTAGCTATACTTAGCTTTATACATGGTCTTTAGGCCATTATTCGCATTTAAAATTTCCGATTTGATAAATACTATCATCCAAAATTAAAAACATTTTTACAGGGGGGTATATATGAAATCCTATATTACGGTTGCCAAAGAGCATCGTATTGAATATATTGTAGAAAAATCCCGCTTTATCGCCACCGCGATTCCCTGCGAAACGGAAGAAGAAGCGCAGGCCGGTATCGCCCGCATCAACAAGGAGTTTTGGGACGCCACGCATAATTGTACGGCTTACGCCTTAGGCCCCGGCCAAGAACAACAACGCTCCTCAGATAATGGTGAACCGTCCGGCACGGCGGGTAAACCGATGCTGGAAGTTTTGAAAAAGACGGGCATCACCAATACCTTAATTGTAGTCACCCGCTATTTCGGCGGTATCAAACTGGGCGCCGGCGGACTCATCAGAGCCTATTCCCACAGTGCGGCGGAAGTCATTCACGATGCACCGAAAACACTCTACGCACCGCGCCAAATTGTAGCCCTTACCATCGATTACAGCTATTACGGCGCTATCGAACGGTTTTTACAAGAGCAGGGCTATCACTACGAGTCAGAATTTGCCGAACAGGTACGCCTTTTAATCTATGTGGATCCGGCTGATATAAATACGTTGGCAACTACCATGACTAACCTAACTAACGGTCAACAGACGTGGGAGCCGTTGGAAGAAAAAATGGTAGCCCTCCCCTACAACGATTAATCTGCGATTCGTTTATACCCCATGGGGTACTGACAAAACTCTCGTACCATAGTACAATATAAAGTAAACATATAGTAAAGTAGTACGCCCAAAACTACATGTCATGACAATCCGACTAAAACAAAGGGAGGATTCTCATGGACACATCATATTATTACAACTTCATTATCTTGGTACAAACAGGCAATATGACTCAGGCAGCCAACATCTTACACATCACACAACCGGCCCTGAGCAAACAGCTTAAATATTTGGAAGCCGAATTCGGTACGCCCCTCCTGCATATAAAACGCGGTCAACGAGGGGCTAATTTTCGTCTCACCGAAGCAGGTCGCATTTTCTATGAAAAAGCCCAACAATTATGTGCGATTGAAGAGGCGACCTACGAAGATGTAAAACGCTTAAACTCTGCGGTGGAAGGGACACTCCGCATCAGCTCATCCGCCTCGCGCTCAACGGGGCTGATACAGCAATATTTACATGCTTTTTCACAAAAATATCCTTCCGTGCACTACGAAATATACGAAGGTCTCATGAGCGATGTTACGGAATCATTATTAAACGGACGCACCGAAATCGGTCTTTGCAATTCCCAAATGGTGGACACCAGCCGCTTCGATATTCTTTTTACCCAGCCGGAGTCACTCTATGCCGTATTTCGGAATGACGTATTCTGGAGCAGTCAGGAAAAAGACAGCCTCACGTGGGAGGAAATCGCCCGTTGCCCCCTCAGCCTATCCGGCGGATCGGTGCGCATGCTTATGCAAAGTGCGAGTCGCCTCTTTAACAACTTAAACGTTGTCTCTGTAACGACTACCAAGAGCTCCGCCATCGAATGGGCGCAGCTTGGCCGATCGGTCGCCATTATTCCCATGGATTCACAAGAAAAAGTACATGGTCGCAAAATGTCGCGCATTCGGTTACCCGAGTTGTCCACCGGTTTTCACAAGAGCTTTATCGTAGTCAAAGGCCATACGCCTTCTTTGGTAAGCAAGCAATTCTTGGAATTCTACCAAGGAACGATGTAATCGTAGGACTCTATTAAAAGATACTATTTAGGGATAATGTAATTATAGATTTCTATCAAGAGATTATGTAATTGTAAATCCTATAATTCTTGATATTTCTATATTTATAAAATTGAATATTGTATGATTTTGTGATACACTAAGGGTAGTGGTACGATAACCACTCCCTTTTTTGTTTCTATTATTAATACGAAAAGGACAGATAACTATGAAAGAAATTTTAGGATTCCATTTAAATGGTTGCCCTTATTGCAAAAACGCATTCAAAGCCATCGACGAATTAAAAGCTGAAAATCCACAATACAAAGATATTAAAATTAATTGGGTAGAAGATCAGGATGCTCACGAATTATTCAAAACTCATCCGTACGAATACTATCCAAATCTTTGGTTCGACTTGGATAAACAGTATGAAGCTCAACCGGGCGAATCTTACGACGAAACTAAACGCTTAATTAAAGCTGTTTTTGACAAAGCTTTATAATTCTAAAAAGCAACTAACAGCATAACGCAAGCAACCTAAAGAGTTCATCGGGTCATATGACCTAATGAACTCTTTTTTATACCCCTATAGAGTATCTTAACGTATTATATTTTCCGGATTATATTTTCTCTGCTATATATCACCAGTTCGTTTTCGCAATTCATCTTTGCTCAGATATTATGCAATTTCCTTTTTCAACTGATAAATCAAAAGCAACATGATGAACCATACCGGCGTTACAAAGAGTGCAACTCTCGTGGCCGGATTAAAGGCCAAGGTAACAATAACGAAGGCAAAGAACGCCAATACCAAGTAGTTCAAGAATGGGAATAACGGCATTTTAAATACGCTTTTCGCCGCCAAATCAGGACGCTTGCGAATAAACTTCATGTGACAAATAGTGATAATCCCCCAAATATAGAGGAAACAGAACGTGGACACACTGGAAATAATAACGAATACCCCTTCCGCCACCACATATTGCAAGGCCACAACGAGGCAAATTACGAGTACCGATAAAAACAAAGCGTTAGCCGGCACCTGTTTACTCGTCAAAATTTCAAGAATCCCCGGTGCATGATTGCGTTTGGCCAACGAATAGAGCAAGCGACTCGTACTGAACACGCCACTATTGCAGGCCGATGCTGCCGATGTGAGTACTACAAAGTTAACCATGGATGCAGCCCCGACGATACCGACGGCCAGGAAAACCTCAACAAACGGGCTGCGATCGGGATTTACGGAATCCCACGGGAAAATACTCATAATAACACCGAGCGCACCTACATAGAATAAAATGATGCGCACCGGAATGCTGTTAATAGATTTCGGAATAACCTTCTCCGGATTTTCCGTTTCACCGGCCGTTAGACCTACGAGCTCAATACCGGCAAAGGCAAACACAACCATTTGGAAGGATTGGATAAACCCGTCCATCCCTTTCGGAAACCAGCCTCCGTGACTCCATAAATTACTGAAGCTGGCAACACCGGCTGAAGTAGGCTGACCCGTAAGAATAAAATACAGCCCCAGCACAATCAGCGCTATAATAGCTACTACTTTAATACAGGCAAACCAGAACTCCATTTCACCGAATAATTTTACCGTCACAAGATTCATAAGCAGTAAAATAATCAGCGTTACGAGACTTGGTATCCATGCTTCAATGGACGGAAACCAATACTTAACGTAAATCCCTACGGCCGTAATATCGGCCATGGCTACGGAGATCCAACAGAACCAATACGTCCAACCGGTAACAAAGGCGGTTTTTTCACCCATATAGTCTTGCACGAATTCAATAAAAGTATGATACTCCGTGTTTGATAAGAGTAACTCTCCAAGGGCTCGCATCATCAAAAAACAAATGATACCGGTAATGATGTAGGCAAATAAAATAGCCGGCCCCGTCAAGGCTATGGAATGACCCGATCCTAAAAACAGGCCCGTCCCGATAGCACCTCCGATGGCAATTAACTGCACATGGCGGTTCTTAAGCCCCCTATTGAGGGTTTGCTCTTTCTCCAAGTGACTCACTCCTCTACCTATAAATTTTATATTTTCATATTATATCAATAAAAAACTTTCATTTCTATAGAGAATTATGAAAAATACAATATACATGAAGTTTGTGATGCCACTGCAGTATATCTAATATTGTCAGGTCTTTCAAAAAATTCATCAAATGCTAGCCAAACTATTGAATATACAAAAATAAGAGTAGCTATACATAACCCTAATATAGATACTATTATTAAAATAAGTTTTCCTCATGCTTACCTCCTAATAAATTATAGTATCTATTTGTATCCCATAAAGATTCCGGTTCATATTACTATTTAAGACCACATTATTCTAACAAACATCGATTATATTCTAATATATCAGCAGTATAAGTATCTTCCGGATTCCAATTACCGATTAGCCTATCCAGCTCATTATATTTTTTTAAGTAAGAATTTAAATCGGAATAATTGTAAAGAACTATGCATGGCGCTAAACAATCAGTTACACATTCTAATATTATTTGTTTATTATTCTCAAGAAAAAGTACAATCATATTATCCCATTCTCTTTTCCAATAATTATCTTGATTTCTATATTTGAAGTGCTCTCTATTCCAAATAACACGATCAATTCTAACTTCCATTTCTATACATTTTAAAGCTAATTCTTTTTTTCTAGAAACGGTATTCGGAAAAAAAGTTTTTACATATTCTTTTACATTATCAATATCACTAATATTATCAACTCTTAATCGTTGAAAATCCTCACCGTCGGCTCTCCAACTTTCCTCTGCTCCTATAATAATTATATTTTTATCACATTCTAAAAATAAAGATCTTGCAAAAACTCTGTCATCATTTATCATCTTTACATAATCAAAATAATAGATTCTATCTAAAATTTTCTTATTAAGGAACCTTAACCTTAATATCTCATCAGGCGTTAGTATATCTTTAAATGTAAATATCATTCAAAATACTCCTTTTATCTAATAAAGTGAATTTTTTGAGATAAAAAAGATGTTGTATTTATATCTTTTACAAGACTAGAATCGAAATGACTAATTGGTCTAAATATCATAAAGCCGCTATTTTTTAATTTACAATCCATCCTAATTTTTCATATTTCCCACAAGCGTATTCTCGTTAAGCTCAAAATCCTCTATTTTCCATGATTTCCCAAATATTAGAACAGCATATACAAAAAGATTGGTAATGGGAATATACATAAAGGGAATCCAAAACGCACTACAGTAACAATCGTGTAGCCGTCGTGTAAATAAGCTAACCGAGGGAATAAAAAAAATTATGTGTAACCATTCACAAACTGTTACGAAAGTATTAGTATTTGCATACTGTCCACCATACCACATTGCAGATACAAACCACTGAATTGCTATTATAAAGCCACCAAATCCACCTAATTCCTCAGCAGAAGTGCGGCCACTAAAATTCAACGATTTTTTTAAAAATAGTAATCCACTTTGAATGAATTTTAAAGGACTTATATAAATAACCGTTTTCCATTCATTGAATCGCCACCTAAAAAATATAACTCCTTGCTTAGGAAAGTCTCCAAATCGATTGAACTTTTTATTATCTGGTATAAAAATAGCTACTAAAACTAAACAACTCATCCAATCCACGTATTGAGGTAGGTCAAGAATTGTTTCTTTCGTGCTGGACAGATCAATAAAAGGATGATTGATATCAAAGGTCATAGTATATCCCATCTCATAGGTTCCCCAGATACAGCCACTTAAAATTAGCAAGACTATAGATTTAGGTATACCCCAATCTTGTAATCTTCTACCTAACAGTAGAGGCTGAAAAAATACACGAACTATCATATGTATAATATATATACAATAAATACTGTCACCTCTAGCTAATATTTCAAAATATGTAAAGGGAATAAAAAAAATAATACTCGATGGTAATAACAGAAAAGAAAAAAATACTAAAAATCTATAAGTATCCTTATTAATTCGTTGTCCTAATAAAGGTCGCCTAAGCCCTGACCAAAATACTTTAAAATTATAGACAAATAATTTCCACTCATTGCCCCAGTCTATAGGTTGGTAATTTATCATATTAAACCTTCGCTCTTTCATAATATTTTTTCAGTTTTCCCTGAATTAGTACCTACCAATAATTGTATATCTTTAGCCGCTAGCAATAAAACTATATCGCCCGTAAATTACAACCACCGTCTAAGTGCAATAGCCCACATAATTAAGCCAATAATTGTACTAATAATTTCTGCATCAATATCTTCCCAATGATATACCAGTAATGATATCGTACCAACTGAAAAAACACCATAAATGCAGCGAGCTAGCCATCGTTTCCACATAAAAGTTATATATTCCTTCGGGTACATTTCTCTATTTGGAGGTTCTTGATGTATATCCATAGCCCGACGAACAAATTCAATATACTGTCGCCATCTTGGCAACTCTATAAGTCCATATTGTCCTATCGTCTCATTAGCAATTTGCTTGTAAACTCGAATATGCACTTTTACCACTATATAGCAAATTATTACTGATACACTAAGAGCAGAAATTACAATAATTTCATCTCTATCAGGATATCTATTTTCCCGAAATAAAATATCTATAAGGCAATACACTATAAAAAAGACTCCACCAACTATAAAGCAGATACAAGCAAAAAGAATTCTAATAGATGGTGCCTCTTTTTGAGCATTTTTTTCAATCCAGTCTTTTATTATTTTCATTTTTTCTTATCACGCTCTTATTCGTTATTCTCCTCATTAATTGGAATTGCTTCATATTTAACCCCTATCTATATAAATACCTTCACCTCTATCGACCTTAATACTGCATTCCTTACGGCAATACCTACATCAGCTTTTCCATAATTACTCCCAGCTCATTAAAATTTTCACAATCACAACATTGATTCCTTCTTTAACTATGGATAGATATGGAGCTATCACAGCCGCGATAGCGTTTATGGTTAAGTCCATAATTTGAAAGCAAATAAGCTCTTAATCATAAAAATCGTATGGGCAACAAAAAAAGAAGGCCCTCCTCGGTCCACTACATAAACTTATGCAATAGACGTAAGAATACCTTCATTCTATACTCTTTCAATTTATTTTCGTTCATTGCTGTCAATATAACATAAGCATGTTTCATACAAATACTCCTTAATTGATTTAAGAATATAGTCATACTAAAAAAACAGCATGCAGTTCACATTTGTTTCATCATTTATTAAAATGATTATATCGGAAGGAAATCAATTTGTAAATATGCAATACAAATATAAAAAGAGCTTGCTCTCCAAAAGGTTTCGATTGAATACATTTCTAAGAAATTATTAATCGCTAACTAATTGTTGAGCAAGCTCTTTATTTAAATTTTAAACTTGATTAGCCACAGTTATGCTACAATATTAAATCGCACCATACTTTAGTGCGGCCGTTTTAGGAACGCTTAATCAAAGAACTCTTATTTACGTTCTTTTACTTCTTCTAAGATATCAGCCAAGAAGTCTTCCCATTTAACGGAACCTTTTTCACCTTCAACACGGCTACGAACTGCTACAGTGCCTTCTTGTTCTTCTTTATCCCCTACTACGAGCATGTAAGGTACTTTTTCCATCTGAGCCTGACGAATCTTGTAACCGATTTTTTCGTTACGATCATCAAGTTCAACACGAACATAAGCTTTCTTGAAGGCTTTACGTAATTTTTCAGCATATTCAACGTGTTTTTCACTGATAGGTAAAATCTTAACCTGTACCGGAGCCAACCAAGTTGGGAATGCACCGGCATAGTGTTCGATGAGGATACCGATGAAACGTTCCATGGAGCCGAAGCAAGCACGGTGAATCATGATAGGCTGATGTTTCTGACCGTCTTCACCGACATATTCCATATGGAAACGTTCAGGCAAGTTCATATCCAACTGGATAGTACCGCACTGCCAAGTACGACCGATGGAGTCGCGAATATGGAAGTCTAATTTAGGACCGTAGAACGCACCGTCACCTTCGTTAATCTGGTAAGGGATTTGTTTTTCTTCGATAGCTTCGCGAAGTGCATTAGTTGCAGATTCCCAAATAGCATCATCACCCATTGCGTTATCAGGTTTAGTACTCAATTCTACGCGATAAGTTAAACCGAATTGGCTGTAAATGCGGTCGAACAATTCAATAACTTTAATTAATTCAGCTTTAATCTGAGATGGCAACATGAATACATGGGCATCATCCTGAGTAAAGCTGCGAACGCGGAACAAGCCGTGTAACGCACCGGATAATTCATGACGATGAACGAGACCGAGTTCAGCCATACGCATTGGGAAATCACGGTAGGAATGCAAATCGTTCTGATATACCAAGATGCTGCCCGGGCAGTTCATTGGTTTGATTGCATAATCTTCATCATCAATTACAGTAGTGTACATGTTTTCACGATAATGGAACCAGTGACCGGATTGTTCCCAAAGTTGGCGGTTCAAGATGATTGGGGTACGAATTTCTTCGTAGTCGAAATCATGGTGAACTTCACGCCAGAAGTTTTCCAATTCGTTGCGAAGAGCCATACCTTTCGGTAAGAAGAATGGGAAGCCGGGGCCCTGTTCTTTGAGTACGAATAAGCCCAATTCTTTGCCCAATTTACGGTGATCGCGACGAGCTGCTTCTTCAAGAAGATGTAAGTATTCGTCGAGTTCTTCTTTCTTTTCAAAAGCAGTACCGTAAATACGTTGGAGCATTTTGTTCTTTTCGTCGCCGCGCCAGTAAGCACCGGCCAAGCTCTGCAATTTGAAAGCTTTTACTTTGCCGGTAGAAGCTACGTGCGGACCGGCACAAAGGTCAACGAATTCGCCTTGACGGTAAGTGGAAATCTCAGCGTCAGCCGGTAAATCTTCAATCAATTCCACTTTATAGTTTTCATGTTTTTCTTTAAAGAATTTAAGCGCTTCATCGCGAGAAAGAACTTCTTTTTCGATTGGGAAGTTTGCTTTTACGATTTTATGCATTTCCGCTTCGATTTTAGCCAAATCTTCAGGAACCAATACATGTTCCATGTCGATATCGTAATAGAAACCGTTTTCAATAGCCGGTCCGATGGCTAATTGAGCATCCGGCCAAAGGCGTTTGATAGCCTGAGCCATAATATGAGAGGCGCTGTGACGCAAAGTGTCTTTACCGCCCTGTTCGTTAAAAGTCAAGAAGCTTACTTTGGAGCCGTCCTTTACTTCTTCACGCAAATCGGTTAATTCACCGTCTACGTCGGCTGCCAAAACTTTTTTAGCCAAGCTATTGGACAGTTGTTTAACAGCTTCGCCTAAAGTAGTGCCCGCTGCATAAGCGCGTTCACTGTTGTCAGGTAAAATAATTTTTACTTCACTCATGGTTATTCCTCCTAAGAAATCAGCTATACCGGCGGGACACGCTACAGCTGCACGCATAATAAAAAAGAGACCTCTATCCCGACAAGGGACGAAGGTCTCGTGGTTCCACCCTAGTTAGTCATCCACTCGGATAACTCACTTTATTGTCGATAACGCATACTCGCGGATTAGCTTACTTAGTTCAGCCAATCGGTTTGAAGGGGGTAATAGATGATCTTGTGTAAGACGGTCACAGCCTAGCCGTCTCTCTCTGGAACACAGTGGATTAAATATCATATCCTTCGCTCTACCTGTTTCATTTGATGTATTAACTTTACACCATATCCGGGTTAATGTCAATACTAATTGTGTACAATTTATAATAATTTTCAAAAATTTAATTTTACACCATTAAATTTTTCTGATTGCTTATACTTCTAAAAAGCCCCTACAGCCGTTGGCCATAGGAGCTTTTATAGTTTTCACTGTATAACTTTAGTCATATGACTCGATAGAACCTACAAACTTTATAGTAGTGGTAAGCTTAAATAGCATCTACTAAAGCTAATTCAATAGGTAAACTGCTCAAAATTTCACGCACCAACGGTGCCGTATCAGGTGTGCTTCGTACCATACAAAGACCTTCTGCGCGATTAACGGTCGTCATGACGCCCAAATACTCATAGCCTTCCAAAATGCGATTTACATAATTGGTGTGGTTCGGTGAAATTTTGAAATATACATAGGAATCTTCCATTATGCTTTCACCTTACAGCGACGACGCATCATGGCATATTCTTCCAGCGGCGTATCGATATAAAGACGCACTTTCATCTGCGGATGCGGCGCTACGGTGATTTCGTTCCCCTCTTCATCGGTCATCTTCGTAATCACATGATGTACGAGTTCACCATGAGGTTGGCAAAATTCCACTTCGTCGCCCACTTTGAAGTTATTGCGTTGTTCTAAGTATGCATAACCTTCTTCCACATTGTAGCCTTCTACAAGACCGATGAAGTCATGAGTCTGCGTATTGCTGGACTGGCCGTAGTTCTGAGCCGTTTCATCCGGTTTTTCCACGGAGAAACCTTCCGTATACGGACGGTGAGAGATTTTTTCCAATTCTTCAATCCATTCCGGTTTCACTTCGTAGTGCTCAGGATCTGCCAAGTAGCTATCCACCGCTTCACGATATACTTTAGTTACCGTCGCCGCATAGTGAACGCTCTTCATGCGGCCTTCGATTTTAAGACTGTCAACGCCCGCTTCTACCAAATCAGGGATATATTTCAATAAGCAAAGGTCTTTGGAGTTGAAAATATAAGTACCGTGCTGGTCTTCTTCAATCGGATAGTATTCGCCGGGACGGTTTTCTTCCACCAAGGAGTATTTCCAACGGCAAGCCTGCGTACACTGTCCGCGGTTAGCATCGCGAGTTGTAAAATAGTTACTCAAGAGGCAACGACCGGAGTACGAAATACACATAGCACCGTGAACGAACGCTTCGATTTCAATGTCAGCGGCTTCTTTCATAGTCTTGATGTCCGCAATACTTACTTCACGAGCCACCACAACACGAGTAGCGCCCTGTTCTTTCCAAAACTCGGTAGTCAAATAGTTCGTCGTATTGGCCTGTGTACTTACATGGCGTTCCAAATTAGGAGCCACCCGTTTTGCCAATAAGAAAATACCCAAATCGGCTACGATAATGGCATCTACTTTGATGGATTCCAAGAATTTCAAGTAGTCTTCAAGGCCTACCAAGTCTTCATTGTGGGGAATAATGTTACAAGTTACATAGATTTTTTTACCATGACTATGAACAAATTCCACTGCTTCTTTTAATTCTTCATTGCTGAAGTTGGAGCTGCTGGCACGCAAACCAAAAGATTGGCCCGCACAATACACAGCATCCGCGCCATAACGAATGGCCATTTTTAATTTATCCATATTGCCGGCCGGCGACAATACTTCAATATGTCTGTTCATGTATTACTTATTACCTTTCCATATACTAACGCTCATACCATCACCTAAAGGATAAATGGTAGTATTAAATTTCGATTTATCTTCAACCATGTCCAAATATTCACGTAATCGTTTAACAATCGTTTTATAACGGTGCGGTGCTTCCTTATCGCCCCGCACATAGCCTCTGAAGAGGACATTATCCGCCAAAACAACGGCCCCCGGCGCCAAATGAGACTCTATGAGCTCCAGTTGCTTACCGTATTGACCTTTCGGCCCATCCAGAAATACCAAGTCAAACGTGCCTTCCAGCTTAGTCAGTACTTCGTTGGCATCTCCCAAATGCAAAGTGATGTTATCCTTGTACTCGGACTGACCGATATATTGCTTAGCCATATTATGTCGTTGTTCGTCCAATTCAATGGACACAATCTCCGCATCTTTAGCCGCATGTTTTGCCAAAAGAAGTGTCGAATAACCGATGGCGGTCCCCACTTCGAGAACCCGCGACGGCTCGTACAAACCGATTAATTCTTCAAATAAATGGACTTCCGATTCGCGTAAAATCGGCACTTTATTGAGTATCGCATAAATGCGTTGCTCATTCAAAATTTCCTTTAATTGCATAGCTCACACCACTATTCCCCATAAATTGATTCTACCACTTTCATATGTTCTTCGTATGTTTTAGTAAAGTGGTGATGACCTTCTTTATCCGCTACAAAGAAGAGATAATCCGTACTTGACGCATTGAGTACCGCTTCCATGGATTTCATGCCCGGATTGGCAATCGGTCCCGGCGGTAAGCCTACGTGCATGTACGTATTATACGGACTCGGTAACTTTGTATCTTCAATCGATATATGAGGCTTAGGGTAACCTAAAATATACTGAATGCTGGCACAGGATTGCAGGGGCATACCGATTTGCAAACGTTTAAGGAATACGGCCGCAATAATCGGACGTTCTTCATCAAAGAGTGCTTCTTTTTCTACCAAAGAGGCCAAGGTGATGAATTCAAAAATCGTCATATGCTTAGCTTCAATTTGAGCACGAATTTCCGGCGTCAATTGCTTATTCATTTCGCCGGCCATGCGTTTTAAAATTTCTTCCGGCGTGTTGCCTACGGGAATTTCATAGGTACTTGGGAATAAGAAGCCTTCAACACGGTAGTCGACTTTCGCCGGTCCGTACATATATTGATACGGTACATAGGTCTTGGCTTTTTCTAAAAAAGCTTCTTTCGGGCCCAGGCCGTCTTTTTCTAATTCATCGGCAATTTGCTGAATCGTATAGCCTTCCGGAATGATGACTTTAATTTCTTGCAATTTACCCTTTTGCAATAAGGCGATTACCTGACGCAAGCTGGCGTTTTGAGGAATCTGATAGTACCCTTGCTGCAATTTATCCATAGAACCGGTCAACCTAAGTGCCAAACGAAAGGTAGTTGGCGAACTGATGATACCTTTCTCATAAAGCATATCACCGATTTCGGCGCCCGTTTGATCTTTATCAACAGTAAATACTACATCCTGCGGCGTACCGGCCACAGAATTCGGTTTTAAATACATAGTAATCATGGCGATGCAAAGAATCAGAACAACGCCGATGACGCCAATTCCAATCCACTTCACACGTCTATCCATACATTAAAAACTCCTTATGAAACATGCTGTCAAAAATGATTATAAACATACGAAAGAGGGGCGTGGCCCCTCTTTCCCTTTTAACCTATACCCGATTATTCTTCAACAAAATCGTCTTCATAAATAGCAAGAACCGCTTCGAATTCTTCTTCGGTCGGATCTACATAGACGTCTTCACCATCTTCCGTATCGATACGGGAAATGATAGCTTCCGGTTCTTCGTGGCATTTGCACCCCGGTTCACAGTCTTCCGGTGGCAATGAAACTAATACGGCAAAACGTTTACCGTCATAGTTGATGACCATATCTTCTTCGTAATGCGTTTCATGCCCTTCATCGTCTGTAAATGTAACAACCGTCACTTCGCCTTCATAATCTAAATCTGCCATGGTATCCTCCTTATTTGATTAAATTACTACGACAGTCTAAATAACCTTGTAAAATAACAACCGCCGCCATTTTATCAATAACATCCTTGCGTTTCTTACGACTCACATCGGCCGCAATCAAGGAACGTTCGGCCATAACGGTAGAGAGTCGTTCATCCCAAAACTTAACAGGTACATCGATGACTTCCTGCATTTTAGCGACAAACTCTTCCGTTTTTAGCGCACGATCGCCCTTAGTGCCGTTCATATTCTTGGGCATGCCCACCACGATTTCTTCTACTTCATACTCCGTAATCAGTTCCTGTAATCGCGAGAAATCCCGTTCTAAGGAAGTGCGCCGTATTGTTTCGATACCTTGAGCCGTCATGTACAAAGCGTCACTACACGCGACGCCGATAGTACGACTGCCCACATCCAACGACATAATTCGCATTATAGTTTCTTAGCCTTTACATACTCATTAACCAATTCTTCGATGAGCTCATCACGATCCAAGCGACGAATCATGCTGCGCGCATTGTTGTAGCTGGTAATGTAGGTAGGCTCGCCGGAGATAAGAAAACCTACTATTTGTTCCACCGGGTTATATCCCTTTTCCTGCAAAGCGTGATATACATCACGTAACACTTCACTGGCGGAAGGAACATCATTTACTTTCTGAAACATCATAGTTTCATCTGATACACTCATGCTAAAGCCTCCTTTATAGAGTGATTCGGCTTAACCGATTGGCTAAGCCCTCACCGACAGACTATTAATCTGGCATACTTCTATTTTACCATAGAAAGGATAGTTTCTTTACCTTTTTCTAAAGCATTTTGTAAGGCACTTGGATTTTTACCGCCCGCTTGTGCCATATCAGGGCGTCCGCCGCCGTTACCGCCGGCTGCCTGAGCCGTTGCTTTAACGATGTTACCGGCGTGGAACCCGGCTTTAACGGCATCTTTGGTAGCCATGCAGACAAAGTTAACTTTGTCGTCACCAGCCATCCCCAATAAAACGATACCGGAACCGATTTTATCGCGAACCATATCGGCCGTGCTGCGAAGTTCATCCATATCGGCTGCTTTTACATCGGCTACTACGGCTTTGAATTCACCGGCATCAAAAGCGGTGTTCAATACCGCATCAAGACCGCCGGACATCAATTCTTTACGAGCTGCTGCCAATTCGTGTTCCAATTGCTTCGTTTCTTCCACGAGCTGCTGTGCACGGGCTACGATATCTTCCGGTTTCGTTTTAAG
Source organism: Veillonella sp. CAG:933 (assembly GCF_000431435.1). NCBI lineage: Bacteria > Bacillati > Bacillota > Negativicutes > Veillonellales > Veillonellaceae > Veillonella > Veillonella sp. CAG:933. Next base: position 81,525 of record NZ_HF986188.1, on the reverse strand, counting down.
AAGCGTTGCCACTTCGCGAAGTTCAGCCTGTTCTTTTTGAGCTAACTGCAACGCTGCTTCGCCGGTTACCGCTTCGATACGACGTACACCGGAGCCGATACCGCCTTCCGACAAGATACGGAATGTGCCGATTACAGCGGTGTTCACAACATGGGAACCACCGCAGAGTTCGATACTGAAATCAGGTACGGTAACTACGCGTACGCGGTCACCATATTTTTCACCGAAGAGTGCCATAGCGCCTAATTTTTTAGCTTCGTCCATGGACATTTCTTGGATGTTCAAGCTCACGGCTTTTAAGATTTCACCGTTTACCAAATCAGTAATTTGTTGCAATTCTTCAGCTGTTACCGGAGAGAAATGAGTAAAGTCAAAGCGCAAACGATCCGGCATAACTAAGGAACCGGCCTGATTTACGTGATTGCCCAATACTTGTTTCAAAGCGGCATGCAATAAATGGGTAGCCGTGTGGTTACGAGCCATGGCAAGGCGACGAGTGGTGTCCACTTCGAACTGAACCGTATCGCCTACCTGCAAATTACCTTCCACAATGGTACCTACATGGTAGGTTGTGCCTTCCGGTAATTTCTTGGTCGTATGAACTTCCATTTTACCCATAGGGCCTACGATAAAGCCTGTATCGCCTAACTGACCGCCCCCTTCAGCGTGGAACGGCGTAGTGCGTACGATGAGAGTGACTTCCATGCCGTCCGACGCACTGTCAAGGCGAGTAGCGCCTTCACCAAGCATAAGGACTTCAGAGGAAGTAGCGGATTCATCATCGGTCAACTTTTCATCGCGAAGGAAGGTAATGTCCGGAGTAGCCACTTTGGCATCTACGTCTTCACGAGCCGCACGGGCACGAGCACGCTGTTCCGCCATAGCACTTTCAAAACCGGCCATATCGATGGTAAGGCCTGCTTCGCCGGCAATTTCTTCCGTAAGTTCCCAAGGGAATCCGTACGTGTCATATAATTTGAATACTTCGGCACCGGGAACTTCCGTAGCTTTAGCTTCTTTTAATTCGTTAATCAAAGCACCGAGCATATCGAGGCCTTGTGCCAAAGTCTGGTTGAAACGATCTTCTTCATTGGCTACAACGCGTTTGATGAAGTCGTGTTTTTCAATAAGACCCGGTACGCCGGAGCCTAAAATGTCGATAACCACGTCCACCAAATCGGTCAAGAAACGACCTTCGATACCGAGTAAACGACCGTGACGTACGGCACGGCGCAAAATACGGCGCAATACATAACCGCGACCTTCATTGGACGGTAAAACGCCGTCGCTGATGAGTACGGTAATGGCGCGCGCATGGTCGCCGATAACTTTGAGGGATACGTCCGTATTGGCGTCGGTGTGATAGGTTACCTTAGCCATTTCAGCCGCTTTTTCAATGATTGGGAAAATTAAATCCGTTTCAAAGTTGCTTTCTTTATTCTGTAATACGGATGCCAAACGTTCGAGACCGGCACCGGTATCAATATTTTTCTTTTCAAGCGGTACATATTCACCGTCAGCGGTACGGTTAAATTGAGTGAACACGAGGTTCCAAATTTCAAGATAACGATCGCAATCACAGCCCGGTGCACAATCCGGTTCACCGCAACCGCGAGATTCGCCGAGGTCGTAGAAAATTTCGCTGTCCGGACCGCAAGGACCTTCCCCGATTTCCCAGAAGTTATCTTCCAAGCGGGTAATGTGGTCTTCCGGCATACCTACTTCTTTATGCCAAATATCGTAAGCTTCCTGATCATCAGGATATACGGTTACATATAAACGATTTTTGTCGAGTTTAATAACTTCGGTCAAAAATTCCCAAGCCCAATGAATGGCGTCTTTTTTGAAATAATCGCCAAACGAGAAGTTGCCGAGCATTTCAAAAAAAGTATGATGACGCGCCGTGCGGCCTACGTTTTCAATATCGCCGGTACGAATACATTTCTGGCATGTGGTGACACGCGTACGAGGCGGTACCAATTTACCCGTAAAGAACGGTTTTAACGGTGCCATGCCGGCGCCGATTAATAACAACGAAGGATCGTTTTCCGGAATTAAGGAAAAACTGTCTAAGATTAAATGTTGTTTGCTTTCAAAAAATTTTAAATAAACCTGACGCAGCTCATTACCCTTCATGAGTTTCAGCCTCCTAAATAAATATGAATTCTCTTTATTATAAGCCTTATTGTCTATGTTTGTCTATTTTTTAGTTATGCCTATTTTCGGTCGCGCGCCACCGTAACGGCAAAAGTTAAGACGTAGCCCAGAATTGCCACCAGCACGATGGTCCCGCCCGGTGCCAAATCATATTCAAAAGCCCCCAAAAGTCCAAGGCTGACGCTGGCTAATGAATAAATTTCACTGATTATGAGCGTTTGGCCAAAACCACGACGCCATAAATGGGCAGCCGCTACCGGTACAATCATGAGTGCCCCGATAAGCAAAATCCCGACAATGGTCATCCCCATAACCACTACTAAGGCGGTCAAAATAGCGAAGAGCATATTGATGCGCCCAACGGCAATCCCCGCAGTCACGGCAATCTGTTCGTCAAAAGCGGTAAATAATAATTTCGAATACATAAAATATACGGTCAGAGCCACAACGACGGCCACCCCGGCAATTGTCATAATATCCGTATCCGTTACGGTCAAAATACTGCCGAACAGAAAGTTCAAAAGGCCCGTACTCGGCATTTTAGTCATAGTCGCAAAGATTACGGCCAAGGCCAAGCCGGTGTAAAAGAATAAGGCCAAAATCATGTCGGTATATTGGTTCTGACGACGGCGCACCAACTCAATACCGATAGCCGTAAGCACTGTTAATATAGCGGCGCCCAAAGGCGGATAAATGGATAATAACGAAGCCCCTGTAACGCCCGCAAAGGCTACGTGGCCGAGCCCTTCACTTAAGAGCGATTGTCGTTTAATAACGATAAAGGTGCCGATTAAAGGACACATTAAGGCTACAATTAAACCGGCCATAAAGGCTCGTTGCATAAATTCATAGGTAAATATATCCACGTTAACCTCCTATATGCCATGCGAGCGGCGTATTCTTATGGCTTTTCAAAAATCCTTGGCTGTCGCCGTTATAACAAACGTGACGGTCGATACAAATTACCTGGTCAGCTTCCTTACAGGCATCCTCAATATCATGGGTAACCATAATAATCGTCATACCCTTGTCACATAAACTGCGCAAGAGCTGAAAAATATGAGCACTCACTTGAAAATCAATACCGCTGGTCGGTTCATCCAAAAGCAAGTATTTCGGATTTCGCGCCAAGGCCTGAGCAATCATGACGCGCTGCTGTTGGCCACCGCTCAAATCACCGATGCGGCGATGGGTAAATTCAGCCATCCCCACTTGAGCCAAGGCTTCATGAGCTTTGGCCTTCCGTTCCGCGCGGCCCATACCGCGAATACGTAAACCCAACTCCACAATTTCACCGCAAGTAGCCGGAAACTGAGCGGCATTTTTGTTATAAATCTGCGGCACCAAATGAAGGAGACCTTTTTGTTGTGCCTCGCTTACCGAATAACCGTCAATCGTAATTTGACCGCTTGCCGGTTTTAAAAGCCCCGCAATGAGGCGTAAAAAGGTTGTCTTCCCCGCCCCGTTAGGACCTACGATAACCGTAAAATCCCCTTCCGGAATCGTCAGCGACACTTCACTGATTACTGTGTCCTGCTCATAATTAAACTGTACCTTAGCGACAGTAATTTCTCCCATCCGCAAAACCTCACTTTATAGGCTAAAAGAGGAGGCATGGGCCTCCTCTTCAAAATATCTTAATTTGACATAATGCAATATTTCGCATTCACATAATGTAATGTTGTTCATTTACATTACGCGTTTGGCACCGATATAACGCTCGCCCCAATAACTGTCATTAACACTGGCTATGGCTACGCCACTACTGGAAGTGGCACTGATAAATTTACCGTCGCCGATATAAATCCCCGAATGGGATACGCCCTCTTCATAGGTTTGGAAAAACACTAAATCACCGGGCTGCAAATTATGCTTCCCGATTTTCTGGCCTACCAAATATTGTTCATCCGCACTGCGCGGCAAATCAATCCCTGATTTGGCAAATACATAGCGCACATAGCCGGAGCAGTCAAAGCCCTGCGGGGTAGCGCCGCCGAATACATACGGCACACCGCGATAACGTTCCGCTTCAGTAATAATTTCACTGATAGACTTTGATACTTTACCGGTTTTAGTAAAAATAAAGTCCGGAGCGATTGGATCGAGAATACCGTTTGTCGGTGTCTTTGACTTTATCGTAGCGGTATTTTTCTTGGCTACCGCTTGTACTTTCGCATCGCCGTTTTTATTTGACTTGTTATTTTTTACCTTAGTCTTTTTAGTCGTTTTGGCAGCCGTTGTATCGGTTGCTGCTGCAGTCTTTTTCTGAACCGTAGCTTTACGACCGGCCGCCATTTCAGCGGCAATCTTATCATCAGACATACGGCCCAAACCGGCTACCACATGTTCATCAAGCTCTTTACCCATTAATTTCTTATAAGTAACAGCATCTAAAACACCGTTCACCGGTAAATTGTTATCTTTTTGATATAGGCGTACTGCCCATTTGGTATTGGCATCATACTCGCCATTGAGTCGTGCATTATATCCGGCTGCAATCAACTTCTTCTGAATAGCCGAAATGTCGCCGCCTTTAGCGCCATACGTATACCCGGCCGCACTGACAAATTGCGTGCTGACCATTAACATTACTGCCGCTGTGATGGCGACTTTTCTTTTAATTGATTTCATAGTACTATCCTCAAACTAGTCTCTGAGTACCCATACTTCAACAGGTTCTCCTTACGTCAAAACTGTCTTCTTATAATTATACCACAAATAGTTTGCAGATGACTATTAACTAGCCTTAGACAGCTATATTATTTACTCATTACACTTCGCTTAGGCGTATTATCAGCTTCATTTTACTGTATTATACGCTTCCACTTACTGTATTATAAACCTCGTTTTGGTGCATTATTATGCCCTTGCGATTGATTGGCTTCGTCAATATTATAACCGCCGCGTATCCAATATAACGGTCGGTGCTTAACTTCTTCAAACACACGTCCCACATATTCACCGATAATACCGATACCGACGAGTTGCACACCACCTAAGAAGAAAATAGCAACGCCCAAAGTAGCCCAGCCGCTCACAGCGGAGTCGGTGAAGAAATGCACATATAGAATATGCAAAATCATGAGCAAGCTCAATAAGCCGCAAATCAGACCGATATAAAAAGCGGCCCTTAGCGGTACTTTTGAGAAAGCCGCAATGCCGTCCAAGGCAAAGTGCAACATTTTGCGCACACTGAACTTGGATTTGCCGGCAAAACGCGGTGGCGCCACAAAGTGGATTTCCGCTTGATTATAACCGATAGCACCAACGATGCCACGCAAAAAGCGACCGTGCTCACGGAAACGCAGCAAGGTATCCAAGGCGCGACGATTCATCAAACGGAAATCGGAGCCCCCTTCTACGATTGGCACATTGGCCATTATGTTCATTAATTTGTAATAATATTTTGATGTGAAAGATTTAGCCCAGCCCGCATCTTCCGTGGAATCACGAATGGTGCGCACTACATCGTGGCCTTCTTCCCAAAGTCGAACTAATTCCGGAATCAATTCCGGCGGATGCTGCATATCACCATCCATAGTAATGACCGCATCACCGGTGGAATAATCAAGTCCGCAGGTCAGCGCCAATTGATGGCCGAAATTACGGGCCAACAACAACACCTTAACATCTTTATCCTCAGCCGCAATATGGCTGAGCATAGTCGCCGAATCATCGGACGAACCATCATCGACGAAGATAATTTCCTGGTCGTAAGGTAGCGTGTTCAGCACTTTTTTGACCGAGCTGTAGAATTTTTTTATATTTGCCTCTTCATTATATACGGGCACTACTACTGACAATAACATAGGCCGCCTCCGTTTCCTTAATTGCGACTTTATTTTACTAAATTTCAAGGCCCTTGGCAAATAAACAAAGTTTAAAATAAAAAGTTGAACCCCGCCGAAGCAGAGTTCAACTGACTTTCTGCAAAATCTGTTATGTAATCGACTCCACGTTAAACTTTCAATTCAAATTAAAAGCTTAAATCATATACCACATGACCGATTACATTTTTAATAGGCACAGGGCCGATAAAGCGGCTGTCGCTGGAATGATTGCGATTATCCCCCATTACGAAGACATGACCTTCCGGTACAACGACCGGTGCCGTTTGGCTATATTGCATAGTCGGTTCTTTCGTATATGGTTCTTCCAATTCCTTGCCATTGCGCCATACATGGCCATCTTTAAACTCTAACGTATCGCCCGGCAAGCCAATCACACGTTTTACCCAAGCATCATGGCGTTCCGCATCTTTACTGAAAATAGAAACGTAGTTCGATACAACATCAGCCACATCATCTTTCCAGGTACGATCACGATTAACACGGCTGTCGATGATAACAATATCGCCGTATTGCGCCATATTGCCTTGAATATGATCTAATTTAGATACAACCAGAAAATCACCGTTATGCAGTGTATCTTCCATGGATTCACCGGATACACGAGTAATCTGCCCCAAGAACAAATGAACTACAATCGCAATAGCGAGGGCAATAATAATCGCATATAACCACTCACCGATTTCATGTATAATCTGTTTTCCAATTGACTTTTCTTCTGCCATACAACCTTCCGGCTTCGTTACAACACCCTACTGTCAAGCCATATTGCTTAAAACTGTCAACCTCTATGTTGAAAGTTTCTTACCAAGACTCAACCATTGTTGCTAAAACCGGACTCCTTTCTTCAAAGAACCGTGCTGCTATTTAGTGAATCGTCTTCTTCCCGAACTGACCGCCAAATACATCATGCACGTCAGAAATAGTAATAAACGCATTTTCGTCATTTTCATATACCACGTCTTTCAACTTGGTGATTTCCAAACGCGTCACTACTGAGTATAGCACTTTTTTCGGTTGTTTTGAATAGCCACCTTCACCAAAAAGAACGGTTACGCCACGACCGAGTCGTTTCGTAAGCACTTCACTGATTTCATCCGGATAATCCGTAATAATCATAACGCCCTTGGATTCTTCAAGACCGGTGATGGTAATATCAATCATCTTATACGCAATAAAGTACGCAATAAGGGAATACATAGCACTGTTCCAGCTATATACGAAGCCTGCTGCCCCCAAAATGAATAAGTTTAAAAACATAACGATTTCGCCAACGGAGAAGCTGCTCTTTTTGTCAAAAATAATAGCCACAATTTCACTGCCATCCAAAGAACCGCCGTTACGAATAATCATGCCAACACCCAGACCAAGGATAATCCCGCCAAAAATCGAAGCCAGGAACGGGTCGATGGTCACCGGTGGTACATCATGCATGAATACGGAAAAAACAGAAATGCACATTACCGAGAATAAGGTGGCAATGGTAAAACTGCGCCCGATAAGGCGATAGCCTATATAGAGGAACGGTAAATTAAGAATAACTACGAAAACACTGAAAGATATGCCCGTAAGTTCCGTTGCCATCAAAGAAATACCGACTACACCACCGTCGATGATGCTGTTCGGTACGAGAAATACATCCAAACCGAAGGTATAAATCAAAGACCCTACAATCATCCAAAAGTAACGAATTGCATGATCCTTCCATGTTAATTTTTGTGAACGTTTAGCTGCTGCCATTGTCTATCCCCTTTCTTTCTTGCCCAAAATATATTGTTCACCGATTATCCACGCCGTAAAATCATCAACCGACACCGGTGGATACAGCATGCCTTTCGGCACCAATCGTTTCAAACCGGTAGGCGGATGAAACTCAAAATAACGTTTACGCGCCACTTCCGTAGTATGTGCTTCTTCAGCGAGTGCTACCGGTAAATCTTGTGTTTTGCCTAAGGTTTCCAATATGTGAAATACAAATTTATGATTCGTCCCATTACCGCAAATTAATTCATTAATCGCTTTAAACTGTGTAAGAACGGATGTGAGTGATGTTTCAAGCTCCGCAGTCGGAACAATTGCTTTATATACCAATGTAGCGGTTGCTTTCGTCATGACCGCAACGCCACTTTTCTCGCGTCCCGGATCCACCGCCAACAGTAAAGGCGCCTTGGCGTCTACATTAGCCGCTTTATACAAAGCATCTGTGTCTAATTGCATCCCCAGCCTCCTTTACTATACTCGTGCCAACTATTCGGCACAACCATCGAACATATCCCTACCCTATTACCTAAAAATTTTCACAAAAAATGCTGTCGGTAGCTAAGCTATCGGCAGCATTCTATCTGTTCCGGCATAGTAATCAAATCGATACCTCAGTTTATAAGCAATACTCAGCCTACATGCCCTACAAACATAGCTGCAACAGGTGAATTTACAATTTGCTTTTCAAACGAATCTTTTCGATATGTTTTATTATACCATATAAGTAACAAGGCTTAGTTACTAAATCTTATATAACCTATGCTTTTTTCACATAATTAAAATCATTGAATCTCAAATTACCGCAATTTAATCGTCATGACTATTTCATCGATATTAAATCATCACGCTAAAACTTACGATCCAGAAGTATTGGTGCGCACCGGATCAAGGCGCAATTCAATCTGAACCGGACCGGTCGTATAAGTATCTTCATTTACAATAGCTCTGATGCGAACAGGACCACTCAAGCGGCTCAATTGACGAATGGTATCAAATAATTCATCACCCGGTAAAGAGCCTACGTCGCCGGAAATCGGATCCGGCAAAATGCCTTTAGACTTTGCCTGGGCATTCACGTCTTTTAAGAAAGATAATACGGCAAACTGCGCATTGTCGCCCCCTTCAACTTCAGCGGACCAAATTACATCGCCCTTATCGTATATTTTCTGATACGGATACGCATGAATTTCAGCCAAAGCGGCTTCGCCGTAAATAATATTGGCCGCTGCGGTCACGCGAATCGTCATCGGTTCCGTAGCGCTGGCCACCTGTTTGGCTACTTCTTCCAAATTGTTGCGACTTACATAAATAGCGGCACGGTTTTCATCAATTCCGAGACGGCGTAAAATCAAACCGTTGGTGTCATTCAAAATGCTCGTAATCGCCTTGGTGCTTTCATCTTCGGTTAAGCCCGGACGAACCAAGGCCCCACTTAATACTTCACCGACACGGAAAAGCACGGTGCCTTCACGAACATGGGTAATCCCTTCTTCCAACCGTTTCGTAGTTACCCGTAAATCTTCAATATGTTGTTCCAATTCGGTTCTGGTATTTTCCAATGTTTGAATATCTTTGGCCGATTGAGCCAAGCGTGCATCAGCCTGACGGTACGCTTCTTGAACGGAAACAAGCTCTTCACTCATAGCATTACGAGCAGCGCGAGCTTCCTCCAATTCCTCCTGTGTTGCTTGCACATCTTTACGCATCGTATTTAAAGCGACAGTCTTTTCGCTTAATTCTTTTTTGCCCGCTTCCAACTCTTGATTCTTAGCCGCTACATCGCTATTCAACTGATCCATTTCAGCTCGCAACTGCTCCATACCAAAAAGAGCGATACGAACATTTTCCGACGCAATGGCCAGCACCCCTAAGGTAAAGGCGGAAATTAAAATCCCCGTAACAATTGTCATAATAATGGATGTATGTTTAGGCCTGAGGCCAAAAATGGACATACGTCGCTTACCGATTTTAGTACCTAATTTATCGCCAATGAAAGCAATGGCGCCGCCCATGATAGCAATAATTAAAATAATATTTAAACCGACCAACATGTCGAGCGCACTCCTTTCCTCTTATAATCAAATTTACCAATTTATCACTAAAACATTTATGCGAGAGACTTATAATAAACCTTTATGCCAAGGCGCGAGGTTTTTTATCGTCTTATTAACTCTGCTAATTGAAAACTGAAATATATAGTTTCCGTTTCTATTGTACTCTATTTTCAAGAAAAGAAAAAGTAAACTTCATGAAAAAAATGACCTTGGCAAAACAAATACCAAGGTCATTATATCTATATCCAACATTTTATTGGAAAACTTTCTGAATCTATTGTAATAGATGCCTTCTGTTTTCGTTTTTCTTTTATTTAGATACTTTCCAGTTCAACCACAAACCGGCGATAATCCCCAAAGTATCAGGGATAGCAGCCGCTACAAGCGGTGGCAGCGCTCCCCCTTTACCAAGCGCACCGGTAAAGGTCATTACCCCGTAATACACGAAGATAATGATGACGCTGAGACCAAACCCGATGGACGAGCTGGAACGCTGTTTTTGAAGGCCCAACGGCGCCCCTACCAAGGCAAATACGAAGCTGGCAATAGGAATGGTAAAACGTTGATACATTTCCATTTCCCACTTGGTAGCCGTTACATAGCTCGCATTTAAGGCCTTAATTTGTTGACGCAGTTCTTTAATCGTCATTTCGTCAGGATCGCGTTGTTCCTGTGAAATCTGGTCCGGATCTTTAGCGATTGGCAATATCTGGTCTTTAAATCGCATCGTACGTTCTACACCATTGCCGTCGGCCGCCAAGTCATAGATAACACCGTTGTGCATTACCCAATACGTACCGTTCCAGGTTGCCGTATCGGCATGTTCAATCTGGGTTACTTCGCCATTGGTAAAAAGCTGAGCCGTAACACCGTTAATGAGTTTGGTTGTCGAATCATAACGCTTCGCATACATGAGGGTACTGATATTGTCCCCTTCCATAGTTTTCAAAACAATATGCTCCTGAGCCGGCGGCTCCGCCTGCTTCTTAATTTCATTACGAATAATGTTTTGATACGCATGGTTAGCGGCCGGTACTACATATTCATTGAACGCAATAGCGCCGATAGAAATGAAGAATGCCGCAATATACACCGGCATGGCCAAGCGCAAGAAACTCATGCCGCCGACACGCATTACGATAATCTCACTGGTACCGCTCAAACGGCCAAAAGCCAACAGCGATGCCAAAAGTACGGCCATCGGGAATGTAAGTACCACAATGCTCGGCAAGGCTAAAATAAAGGCCCTGGTTACCGACCATAAGGACGCCCCGTATTCCGTAATATATTGAGCGATACGGAATAAAGTACCGGTCCCTACGAAAATACTGGTAAAGGCAAAAATACCGAAAAGAAAGGGGCCTATAAAACTTTTTAAAATATATTTATCTAATATTCGCATGTTTGTATATCACCAGCCCCTACATATTAAAACTATCGCCTAAATAATGCTTACGAGCCACCGGACTGTTGGCCACTTCATCAGCGGAACCTTCCAAGAGGATTTTACCATTGCTCAAAATATAAGCACGGTCAACGATACCTAAAGTTTCACGCACATTATGGTCCGTAATTAAGACGCCGATACCGCGTGCTTTTAGATGGCGAATGATAGATTGAATGTCGGCTACGGCAATAGGATCGACCCCGGCAAACGGTTCATCCAACAAAATAAACCGCGGTGCCAAGGCGATACAACGGGCAATTTCCACACGGCGTCGTTCACCCCCGGATAATTGCATCCCCGTGCGTTGGCGCACATGTTCAATATGGAATTCCTGCAATAACGCTTCTACCGTTTCCTCAATCTCCGCCTTCGATTTAGTCGTTGTTTCCAACATGGCGCGGATATTGTCTTCCACGGAGAGTGACCGAAATACAGAAGCTTCCTGCGGCAAGTAACCGATGCCCTGATCGGCTCTTTTATACATAGGCATTCTGGTAATGTCTTTCTCACCGATAGTAATTGTACCGCTATTTGGTTTTTCAATGCCAACAATCATGTAGAAGGTGGTTGTCTTACCGGCCCCGTTAGGCCCCAATAAGCCCACCACTTCGCCTTCTTCGACACGAACACTGACACCATCTACAACATTGCGCCCTTTATATGTTTTTACTAAATCTCGGGTTTCAATAAACATTCAAGTTACTCCTTACTGCTGCGGCGTGATGATCAACGTACTACGTCCACCTACAGTTTGTACCGAATTATCTTTCATTTCTAATTTTAATTCCGGCGCATTAAGCACATTACCGTTTTGTACGGCGTGAGCATTACCGGTTAAATACGCTACCCCATCATCCTGACCGGGCGTCTGGGTGTACACGGCATTATCTGCACTGGCATCCAAATTGTGCTTAGCACTGTGCAAGGTTACATTTCCTTGTGCAGTGGCACGAATTTCATTGAGCCATCCTTGTACATAATCACCGGTCAATACGGCATCATCCATAACGAGTTTAGCATTGCCGCGGGATGTACCGTATTCCGTTTTAGTATTGTATGTTACGGTATCACCGAAAACTTGTTTATTTTCTTTTTGCAAACGAACATTACCGGTTGCCTGAAGCTGTTCATTATTGGTACTGTGAAGCGTCTGCGCGGATAAGGATGTATCCGAACCAATCATGCTGACACCGCCGGACAAATCAGCTTCCTGTGTTTTTGTATTATACCAGCCGGTTTTACCGGTCATCGTCTTGTCTTCATTGATAATTACCACATTGCCATTGGCTCTGGCAATACCGCTGTTACCGTCATATTCCAAGGTATCGGCGGTAATGGACAAATTGGACTGAGCCGCCCAAACCGGTACCGCAAGGCCTGCCACAAGTGCAGTAACCGCCATTATTTTTGACAATTTCATCTGTCAAATCCTCCCATCACTTCTTAACTAATTTAGCATGACCCTTGGCCATGACTTTATTCAATACCGTATCGGCTTCCAATTGATCACCGGTCACTACAGCATCGCTGTTAGAGAATGTAAACGGTGTTTCAGAAGTCAATTTCTTCGTTTTATTATCAAAGGAAATAGATTCGGTAGTAAGTTCCACATCGGCACCATTAGTACCCTTTACACCACCGGCCAATTGCATTTTATTATGGTCCCCCGACATGTAACCGCGCGGTGCCGTTACAACGAGTGTTTTATCACCATCATAAAATGTTCCCTTCATATTTGTCAGGTAAATCTCCTTAGTCTTCGGATTCACTTTAATCTGTTCCGCCGAAACGGACCAAGCAGTTTTACCGTTTTGTTCTTCTGTGATGGTCGATCCGTCAAATGTCACTAGATTCCCCGTCGGTTGCGTCGGATCCGTTTTCGTTTCCGCCTCACCGCTTAGTAATATCCAGATAAACACCCCTACCAGTGCAAGTACGATGGCTATGACTAAAATCGTCTTCTTATTTTTTAGCATGAACTGCGTCCCTCACCTTCAGTTTTGCCTCAATATCCACTATTTCATTTAGTTTAGTATTCCAACGATGCTGGAACCATAACCATTCGGTAGGATGCTGTCTGATAAAATCTTCCGTAACCCGTACGGTGGCTTCCGTCAAGCGGTAAATATCTTCTTCTTCATTCCCCGTATCTTCATAGTAAAGCGGCGGCAGTATTTCCACTACATGGCCTACCCCATCCGGCTTACGGTGCGTAAATACAGGTACTACGGGGGCTTTAAATTTCTGGGCAAAGGTTGCCGGACCTGTTACAGCCGATGATTCCTGTCCCAAAAATTCAACCGGTAATCCCTGAATATAACCATCCTGGTCCGCCAAGAAACCTAAGAGTTTCTTTTGTTTCATCGCTTTTACGGCACGAATCATTTCGGAACCGCCGCGAGCAAATACTTCAAGCCCTACCATTTCACGATATTCATTAAGCAATCGTGTAACTTGTGCATTTGGCTGTTTCTTAACAATGGTTGTGGACGGATAACCGCTGGCAGCCAACGCTGCGCCCATCCATTCCCAGTTGCCTACATGGGCCGTCAAAATAACAACGCCTCGTTTCTCGGCCAATGCTTTATCTAAATATTCCATACCGTGCATTTCTACATGCTCGGCAATAAATTCCTTCGTTAAGTTTGGCATATATAAAATTTCCAGTGCGGAACGGCCCAAATTCTTAAATAATTCACAGAGAATTTGTTCCGCTTCTTTTTCTGAAACATTCATGCCCTTCATGACATTATAAATGCCACGTTTAATTTGTTTTTTAGCAAACAGCGAGTATAAAGGGCCTAAGCCTGCCCCTATACGAAGTATCGTGCGATACGACAACTTACAAGTCAATGCGCTTAAGCCTTTTAACAGTTTATATTGCCATTCATTTGACATACCGTACGTACCTCCTTTCGCTATTGACCTTGACTATATATTTCATTCTTATAATCTTCAACCAATTCGTCCCAACGACCTGATTCTTTAAAAATATGCTCAATGGCTTCACGAATGGCCCCATGACCGCCCGCTTTAGAAGCCGTAAACTTAGCAATCGCTTTTACTTCCGCTACACCGTTAGCCGGTGCCATGGGATACCCTACCGTGGTAAGAGCTCCCAAATCATTTAAATCATCGCCCATATAGGCCATTTCAGCCGTAGAGATACCTAACCCTTCGGCCAGTTCTTTAATGGCCGCCGTCTTATTATGGCAGGCCATACGAACAAAATCGAACTTTAATTCTTCAGTGCGGCGCTCTACCATCTTGGAGTAGCGCCCCGTAATAACGGCCAACTTCAAGCCGCCGCGACGGGCTAAGGCAAGGCCCAGTCCGTCCTGTGCATTGAACACTTTTATTTCATCACCGGTGGCGGTATAAATGATACCGCCTTCGGTCATGACGCCGTCCACATCTAAGATCAAACAGCGCACTTTCATTATACAATACCTCGACGCAATAAGTCTGTAATATGTACAATTCCCAAACATTCTTTCTTATCATTAACTACCGGCAACACCGTGATTGGGCGCGGTTGATTTTTTTCCATCAAATGGAGTGCTTCGGCAGCCAGTTTATCTTTCGTAATCGTGCGCGGCATGGCCGTCATCATGTCTTCTACGGGCCATTCCAAGAAATTACTGCCCGCATCGAGACCACGTCGAATGTCGCCGTCCGTAACGAGACCGATTAAGTGACCTTCTTCATCGACCACATTGGTAGCGCCAAGACCTTTTTCCGTCATTACGAATAAAGCATCGCGCACACTGGCCCCTTTATGAACCACCGGATTATCTTCACCGCTGTGCATAATATTTTCAACCGTTAAGAGTAATTTGCGTCCCAAAGATCCGCCCGGATGGAAAATGGCAAAGTTTTCCGGTGTAAATTTATGACGATCCAACAAACATACCGCCAAGGCGTCGCCTAAAGCGAGGGCTACCGTCGTACTGGTAGTCGGTGCCAACCCCAAAGGGCAAGCTTCTTTTTCTACTTCAACCAACAATACGATATCCGAATTCTTGGCTAAGGTCGAATTATGTTTCCCTACTACACTGATTAACTTCGCCCCGATACGACGTAATGAAGGCAATAAACTAATCACTTCACCGGTTTCACCGCTATTGGAAAAGGCCAGCACGATGTCTTCCGACGTAACCATACCAAGGTCTCCGTGCACACCTTCACCGGGATGTAAGAATAACGCCGGCGTGCCCGTAGAGGCCAAAGTAGCCGCTACTTTACGGGCAATGTGACCGGATTTACCCATACCCGTACAAACCACGCGACCATGGGAATTTAAAATCATATTCACCGCATCGATGAAATTACCGTCTAAAGTTGTGATTAATTTTTCAATGGCTTGAGCTTCTTCATGAAGCACTTGAGCCGCTTGCTCCAAAACGTTCATGGATGTTCCATCCCCTCTATTCGTATTCTTCAATTAGCCTTTAACAATTTTGTCAATGGCTACTAAATCACGTAACATTGCTTCCAAATCGTCCAAACGAACCATGTTAGGGCCATCGGACAAAGCCTCTTCCGGATTATCATGAACTTCCATGAAGAAACCGTCAACGCCGGCGCCGGCAGCGGCTCTCGCCAAGTTAGGCACGAACTCACGCTGACCGGAGGAACTGGTGCCCGCACCGCCCGGTAACTGCACGCTGTGCGTAGCATCGAAAACTACCGGATAACCGAAGCTGCGCATGATTGGGAAGGAGCGCATATCCACTACCAAGTTATTGTAACCAAAGCTGGCACCGCGTTCCGTTAAGAACAAGTTAGGATTACCTGCTTCTTCTACTTTTTTAACAACATTGCTCATATCCTTAGGCGCCAAGAACTGACCTTTTTTAATGCTGATTGCTTTGCCGGTTTTGGCAGCGCCGTATACGAGATCGGTCTGACGGCATAAGAACGCCGGAATCTGCAATACGTCGAGTACTTCAGCGGCCGGTTCAATCTGTTCAATGGAATGGATATCGCTGATAACCGGAACCTGTAATTCTTTTTTAATATGAGCTAAAATTTTAAGACCTTCTACAAGACCGGGTCCGCGGAAAGAATTAAAGCTGGAACGATTGGCTTTATCGAAGGAAGCCTTAAAGATATAAGGAATGCCTACGCGTTCACAGATTTCTTTGGCACGACGACCAATATTGAGCGTGCGTTCCGGATCTTCAATTACACAAGGACCGGCCATTAGGAAAAGACCTTTACCACCACCAAGGGTTAAGTTGCCTACTTTAACTTCTTTCATGAATATCTCCTTATATAATACACTTCAAATTTAAAATTTTTATGGAAAAACCGATATATTTGCTCTTACAAGCCCTGTTTTTTAAAAATTTCATTAACAGCAGCCAAATCTTCCGGCGTATCGACACCGATAAAACGAGCCTCGGTTTTTATAACTTGAATAGCAATGCCATTTTCTAAAGCACGCAGTTGCTCCAATGACTCTGTAAGTTCTGCAGGCGTTGGCTCCATCTTCGCGAATTCCAGGAGAAAATCTCGGGTATACGCATAAATGCCGATATGCTTTAACGGTGCATTCACAAACGCATTGCGCGGGTAAGGAATCAACGAGCGGGAAAAATACATAGCCTGGCCTTTTAAATTACAAATAACCTTTACGGCTGACGGCTCATTATATTCTGCTTCCCCTAAAGGAGCGCCTACGGTCGCCATTTTAAGCTCACCGTCATGACGGAATAAATCTCCCAAACTATCGATTAAATCCGGCGCAATCAAAGGTTCATCGCCCTGAACATTGATAATTACATCAATATCGGGTCTCGCTTCAGCCACTTCCGCCAAGCGATCGGTACCGGTCAAATGATTGGCCTTCGTCATAATAGCCGTGCCGCCAAAGCCCGCAACAGCATCAAATACACGCTGATCGTCCGTAGCCACAATGACTTCATCAGGCACTGCAGCCTTCGATACTTGCTCATAGACGCGCTGAATCATCGGTTTGCCCGCAATATCCGCCAATGGCTTACCGGGTAAACGGGTCGACGCATATCGTGCGGGAATGACACAAGCTATTTTCATAAAGTATCCTTCTTTCCTACGCCTTTAATACAGGCCTTAAACTCTTCTTCCCCTTTGATAAATTCAATACCGATAGGGATTACATATACAGGTATCTTCAAATCATGTACGGCTTGCATTTGACTTAATTTAACCGCATCTTTTTCGGTCGTCACAATGGCTGTAGCACCTTTGGCAAAAGCGGTACACCACATTTTAACCACATCATCGGTAGTATATTCATGATGATCGCCAAATTCCAAACTGTCAATGACTTCATAGCCAAGACTGTTTACAGTGTGCTGAAATGATTCGGGCCGACCGATACCGCTCACCGTTAAAAACTTGTGAGACACTACGAGTGAAGCTTGCGCTTCTTCATTGCGCTCCCAAGAATCCAAAGTTTGCATGCCCAACGGCTTATGAATGGTTTCAACAATCGGAATGTTCGGTGCCAACTGCCCGAGGCGATGTTTAATACCGAATAGAATATCTGCCGGTACCTGATCCGTCTTAGTCAAAACGAATACATCGGCACGACGCAAACCGTCCAACGGTTCCCGTAAAAGACCGCGCGGTAATACGTGGTCATAGCCGAACGGATTAGCCGCATCAATGAGCACGATATCTAAATCACGAGCCAACTTGCGATGCTGAAAACCATCATCTAATACAAGTATATCACTACCGAGCGTTGCTGTCGCTACTTGGGCAGACGCTGCACGCTCACGACCGATAACCACACTGGTATGTCCCAGCCCTTTACCTAAGAGCCAAGCTTCATCACCACTCACGGCAGGGGTAACTTCCAAGCGACCGCAGCGCGATACAATGATTGTATCCTGATTATCCTCGGCCCGATAGCCTCGACTCAGTACAGCCGGTGCCATATTAAGCGATTCTAAATATTGGCAAATATAGCGCACCATCGGTGTCTTACCGGTACCGCCGGCCGTAATATTGCCAACGCTGATTACCGGCACGCTAGCCCTGGTAACGCCTTGGAGCTTATCAAATTTCTGATTGCGATAGGTCGCCCCTTGCGCATATACCATACTTAACAAACCGAGGCCGCCTCTGGCAACGTCTGCCAACGGCCCTTTTGCCCGACCGCTCACCAACTTTTTAAACAGTTGTTCCCCTTTCATGAGCTCTTACCTCCTTTGCCGTAACTTTACAATTTAGTCCAAGTTACGGAATGATGTGATAGTTTTCAAATAATTTACGTAACTCTTCCGTATTGCGCTGGGTGGCACCGCGGTTTTCATAAACAATCTCCAAACAGTTCCGCCCCATCGCTTCGCGACGTTCCTTATGGCGGCAAAGTTCGAGCATCGTATCGGTCAATTCTTTGCCATCTTTAACCATAAGACATGCATCTCTTGAGCTTAAGAGTGAGTAAATTTCTTTAAAGTTAAACATATGCGGCCCTACCAAAATCGGTTTGCCGTGAGCCGCCGGTTCTAAAATGTTATGACCCCCGGTGCGAACTAAGGAACCGCCTACAAATATAATATCACCTAAGCTGTAAAGCCTGCCCAATTCACCGATTGTATCGAGTACCACCACCGGCGTTTTCTCATGAACCGGTCCGGTCATGACACTGCGACACATCGCCTTGAGACCATACTTTTCAGCTAAACTTTTGACGTCATTGCCGCGCATAATTTCACGAGGCGCAATGAGTAAACGAGCTTCCGGATATACCTTTAAAATCTCATTAAAGGCCGTCAAAACAGCATCTTCCTCACCGCGATGCGTACTGCCGGCTACGATAATCGGATGGTTACGGCCAAAGCCGAATTCATCTTGGAGGTTCTTTTTCTCTTCGTCTGTCACCTGAGCATATGTCTGGTCGTACTTCGTATTACCGGTTACGGTAATGCGATCTTTGGCGGCGCCGAGATATTCGATATATTCCGCATCCAATTTAGACTGCATGCAGAAGTATTGAATGGACGCCAGCATTTCTTTCGTAAAGGAACGAATCATCCAGTACCGCTTCATACTGCGATCGCTGATGCGACCGTTTACCATCATAACCGGAATTTTTTCATCTTCCGCAATGCGCAAGAAGTTCGGCCAGATTTCCGTTTCTACGAGTAAAATCGTAATCGGTTTAATGATATCCAAAATACGACGCGTCAAAAACGGCAAATCCAGCGGAAAGAAAATAATCCCTTCCGCTTCCGGAATGATGCGATGTGCCATAGCATGGCCGGTGGCGGTAACCACCGATACGACTACGACTGCTTCCGGAAATTTCTTTTTAATATCTTTTACAATGGGACTGGTTGCCACAATTTCACCTACCGATGCGGCATGCACCCAAATAGCACGACGGCCTTCGATTTTGCGCATCAATGAATCGGGCATAAAACCGGCACTCTGCCGAATACGCTCATAGAAACCTTCTTCAAACGCCAGTCGATAGAGGATGACCGGTATCAAACCAATCCAATATATAATTAGTAATACGTTGTATACCCAATACATCCTTAATGTCCTTTACTTGCAAATTGCACGGAATATAAATGTTGATAGAGACCATTTTGAGCGAGGAGCTCTTCATGGGTTCCCACTTCTTCAATATGACCCTGACGCAACACAATAATTTGGTCTGCATTCTTGATTGTGCTGAGACGGTGAGCAATAACGAACGCCGTACGGCCTTTCATCAATCGCTCCAACGCTTCCTGCACGAGCTTTTCGCTTTCCGTATCGAGGGCCGACGTAGCTTCGTCCAAAATCAAGATTTTCGGATTTTTCAAAATCGCACGGGCGATGGCAATGCGTTGACGCTGACCGCCGGATAAGGAGCTGCCCCGCTCGCCTACCAAGGTGTCAAAGCCGTGCGGTAATTTTTCGATAAATTCGAGGGCGTTAGCCGCTTTCGCTGCGGCATACACTTCCTCTTCCGTACCGTCTAAACGACCGTATAAGATGTTATCGCGAATGGTGGCGTTAAAGAGCATTGTTTCCTGCGGTACCAAGCCTACCTGTTCACGCAAGGAGTTAAACGTCACATCGCGCACATCAATGCCGTCGATACGGAGTGCCCCCGCCGTTACATCATAAAAACGCGGCAACAAATTGGCAATGGTTGTCTTGCCTGCACCGGATGGACCAACAATGGCCACTACACGACCGGCCGGTACGGTAATGGATACATCCGTTAAAGCCGGTTTTTCACCATCATAGGAGAAGGACACATGGTCAAATTCAACTTGACCAGAGAGTTCCGGTAAGGCAATCGCATTCGGCTTTTCCTTAACCTGTGGCTCGGTGTCCAAGATTTCAAAAACACGGTCGCCCGCAGCCATGGCTTTTTGAATATTGCCGTATACTTGGCTCAAGCGTTTTACCGGATTAGATAAGTTAATCGCATAGATTAAGAAGGCGATTAAGGAACCGGCGGAAATAGCGCCTGTTACTACATTATAACCGCCATACCAGAGAATGACCGTCACCGCAATGGCTGCGGAAAATTCAACGAGCGGACTCAATAAGGCGGATAACTTAGTGGCTTTCATAGCGGCTAAAAAGTTACGCTTATTTTCCTTCTCAAAACGCACCACTTCATAATCTTCACGGGCAAAGGAGCGAACTACGCGAATACCGGAAATAACTTCCTGCAAAAGGGATGTAATATCCGCAATACGGCCCTGCACATCATGACCGGCCAAGCGAAGTCGCTTGCCGAAAACATTGATAAGGCCAAGCACGACCGGTACGATAATGAAGGTTACCAAAGTTAATTTCCAATCGATGAGAATCATGGAAACCAAGGAACCGATTAAGGTAACCCCTTCCGTAATGAAGGAGATCAAATTATCGACGATGGCCGTCTGCAAAGCACCAACGTCATTGGTTAAATTACTCATGACTAC
Source organism: Veillonella sp. CAG:933 (assembly GCF_000431435.1). NCBI lineage: Bacteria > Bacillati > Bacillota > Negativicutes > Veillonellales > Veillonellaceae > Veillonella > Veillonella sp. CAG:933. The sequence continues at coordinate 60,329 of NZ_HF986188.1, read as the reverse complement.
GCCCGTTTTACGGCGATCAAAATAAGCCTGATCGAGGCGCTGTAACTTTTTAAACAAGGCTTCACGAATATCGATGATAACTCGCTGACCTACATAACTCATGGTATAGGTCTGACCGTAAGTGGCAAAACCGCGCACCAGAAAGACCAACAAAATGGCAACCACGATGAGATTTAACATCTGCATATCTTTCGCCTGCAGCACATCATCCACTACATTTTTGATGAGCCAAGGCACCACTAAATAAGCGGCTGCCGCTATAATCATACAAATTAAACCGAAAATCAAACGTCCGATATACGGTTTAATATATACTAATAATCGTTTATAACTTCCCATTCATATCCTCCGGAACCATTAATTTGCATCACCAGGGGTACTCTCATCGACACTGACCTTCGCATGGTCAATATCGCCGTCGGGTGCGCTAATATTGGCACTGTCAGTGTCGCCGTAATTTGAGCTGTTAGCAGCGCCGGCCACATTAGCTACCACTTGAGCTACACGCTTAACCGCACCTTCACCGCCTAAGGCTTCTTTAACGGCATGCAAATCATCAATCATGGTATTTCGTCTAACTGAATCCTCCAATAAAGAGGTCAATTCCTTAGCAATATTCACAGGAGTTACCTGCCCTTGCAATAATTCGGGAATCACTTCGCGCCCCGCCACAATATTCGGCAAGCCCACATGGGTTAAATTCACCAATAGTTTGCCTAACATAAAGGTAACCGGCGACAGACGGTACAATAAAATTGTGGGTAAACCCATCAACGCAGTCTCCAGCGTGGCCGTTCCTGATGCAGCGAGACACACATCACAGCTTTGCATTAAATCATAGGTATGGTCTTCTGTAATTGTAACGGGCACCTTATAGTTAGTAACAATAGCTTCTAATTCTTCTTTATCAATCGTATGCGCTCGCGGCAAGTAAAAAGCCAAATTGCTATGTTTTTGCATGACAATTTCCGCCCCTTTAAGCATACGGTCGAGGAGTCCCAACACTTCCTGCTTACGGCTTCCGGGCATGAGCAACACCCGCTTAGTGTCAGGATCCATATGGAAATAGGTCATCGCTTCAGCCTTCGTCATAGTCGGTTTCACAATATCCACCAACGGATTGCCCACAAATTCCACATCTACGCCGAATTCACGATACGCCGCCGCTTCAAAAGGAAATATGGACGCCACTTTGGTCACCGTCTTGGCAATATCCTTGCCGCGACTGCGATGCCAGGCCCATATAGTAGGGGCAATATAATAGACAACGGGAATCCCCAGGTCATGAGCGACTTTAGCCAGTTTCATATTAAAGCCGGGATAATCGACACAAACCAAAACATCCGGCTTTTCCCGCATCATAATATCTTTTAAATAGGCTCTCAGTTTGAAAAAAGAAGGCAATGCCTTAACAATTTCCACGATGCCGATGTAGCCGAGCTGTTTAATATCGTACACAATATTAACGCCCGCAGCAGCCATGCGCGAACCGCCCATGCCAAGCATGGTTACCTCGGGATATAAGGTTTTTAACGCGCCGGCAACACTGGCCGCATGCGTATCGCCCGATGCTTCTCCGGCGGAAAACATGACTTTCATCAGAACCTCCAAGATAGTAATTACGCTTTATCAAAATGCACTTCAAAGGCTTTTGCCCTATGAAATGCAACCCATTCTTTATCAGAATTATTCTTCTTCCGGACCGTCAACGGCACAGATAATAAGGCCTTTTTCGTTAGCCAATTTAATAACTTCGGCCTGCTCTACAAAGATAGTGCGCTCCGCTTCCATAGCAAGAATTTTGCAATCACTATCCAGCATAGATTGAATCGTTGTAAGGCCCACAGCGGGCACGTCAAAACGCACATCCTGTCGTGGTTTGGCTGTTTTAACCACAACCGCATTGCCACGCCCTAAAGCACCGCCGCGCTTAATGCATGCATCGGTCCCTTCAATCGCTTCAATGGCCATAACAGCCATATCTTTGACCACAACGGTTTGACCGATGTCGAGTCCGCCCATTTGTTTGGCCACATCAAAACCGAAGAGGATATCGGCCATTTGTTCTTTGGACGGTTTAGCCTTCGTCAAGACACCCGCCTTAGGCATAAGAGGTTTCATATAAACGGTTTGGTCCACCACCTGAATACCTTCTTTAGCCAGTTCCTCCACGATAGTCAGCATAATCGTGTCATCCTTGCGATTGCGAAGTTTAGTGAGTAACTTAATGGTCCGCAAATCAGGCATAACCAACCCTTTAAATAAAATCTCTTTGGTTACTTTGCCGAGCATGGTCACTTCCGTGATGCCTTCTTTATGAAGTGTTTTAAAAATTTTATCTATCTTTGCCACATTGATTTCATAGAATGAATCAGCTTCCGCTTTTAGCTCAGGTTCCGTGTCGGGAATAACAGCAATAACGACTACTTCATAGCCTTCCGATTGCGCTGCTCGTAAAAATTCCACCGGCAATTTACCTACGCCGGCCAGTAATCCGACTTTTGCCATCGTTTCCTCCCAGTTCTTTGTATTTAAAGACATAATATATAATATTATATCAAATTTTACCTCATTTTTGAACAAAAAGAGCCTTCCCTTTCAGGGTCAAACCACTCTTTTGACCCGTCAAGGCAAGACTCTTACTTTTTAATCGCGGCGAAGACGCATAATGCCACGGTCTGCATTGCGCAAAAAACGCAATAAGTTCTCAATTTCTACGGAAGAGTTTAATTGCATTTCCATTTCTTCAATCGCTCTGGATAAGCTAAAACCGGAGCGATAAATGATGCGGAATGCCTGTTTCAAATCATGGCGTACTTCTTCAGAAATTCCGGCACGGGATAAACCTACGGAATTAAGGCCGATTACACGAGCCGGCTGGCCGTCGGCAATTACGTAAGGCGGAATATCCTGCACTACTTTAGCCATACCGCCGACCATGGCGTTACGACCGATTTTTACAAACTGATGAATGCCCGCAATACCGCCGATAACTACTCGATCTTCGACGATAACATGACCGGCGAGACCGGCACAGTTACTCATAATTACATTGTTGCCTACGATGCAGTTATGGGCAACATGAGTGCATGCCTGGAATAGGCAGTTATTGCCTATGCGAGTTTCTTCACCTTCACCGGTAGCACGACTGATGGTAACGCATTCACGAATGACTGTTTCATCACCAATATTGCAAAAGCTCTTTTCACCTTTAAACTTTAGATCTTGAGGTTCTAACCCTACAGCCGACCCCGGGTAAAGTTCACAACGTTGTCCAATGGTAGTCCAACCGCCTACGACTACATTGGCACCGATTTTGGTTCCGTCTCCGATGGATACATTTTCACCGATTACGGCACCGGGGCCGATAATTACCCCTTGGCCAATCTTAGCGTCCGGATGTACCACCGCGGTGCTATGTATATTAGAGGTAGCATTCTCCATGCCTACTACTATCATCTATGTCACTCCTTGCTCTGTTGAGATTGCGACTATTACGCTAAATGTTGCTTTATTAATAACATAATCGTAATAAACTTAAATTAGTGAACTTTCATTTTAGAAAGTTTTACAATCAGGAACAGAGAAATTTTATAATAATTATGAGAAAATATGCTTTTATCACATTTTATCTCGAGTTTTTAAAGTTTTACTTCTTTACAAGTGCAAACATGTACTCGCCACTGGCTACCAATTTATCGCCAACGTAGGCTCTGCCTTCTACCTTACCCATCATGCCTTTAATTTTTACAACATCCGCTTCCATGCGAACTTGGTCGCCCGGTTTTACAGGATGACGGAAACGTACTTTATCAATGCCTGTAAACATAGGTGTAAGACCACGGTTTTCTTCCGGATACAGAAGGGCAATGCCGCCAACTTGAGCGATCGCTTCCGTTAACAATACGCCGGGCATTACCGGGTTTCCCGGGAAATGACCTTGGAAGAACAATTCATTCATTGTAGCATTTTTAATGCCTACGGCACGCTTCATAGGTTCCAATTCAATAATACGATCAACCAATAATAGTGGGTATCGATGCGGTAAAATTTCCATAATGTCTTCAACTGTAAGAATCATCTTAATCCTCCTTCATTTCTTGCAAAATTTCACGGGCCAAACGGGAATTCAATTCATGACTGGACTTCAACGCAATAATATGTCCCTTAATCGGTCCGAGGAGGAATAAATCCCCAAGAATGTCCAATATTTTGTGTCGAACCAATTCATCATCAAAACGCGGCACCGATAAACATTTGGTATCATCATAAACCAAAACATTATCCACATTGCCGCCCTTAGCGAGTCCCATTGCTTGCAACTGTTTTAATTCACTCATAAAACCGATAGTTCGCGCCGGTGAGATTTCACTGACAAACACGTCAGAATTTATGTCAATATCCACCTGTTGTGTCCCCAGTAGCGGATGATTGTTGACCGAAGTAAAAGTTACACGTAAACCATCATAAGGTACGATTAAAATATAACGATCGCCGTCATATACAGTATGAGCCTGTTTTACTGCATATACCTTACGCTCCGCAGCCAATTCTTTAACCCCTGCGGTTTGCATCAAATCTACAAACACAGCTGCACTGCCGTCACCAATCGGTGGTTCCGGCGAATTCAATTCTACATAGCAATTATCTATGCCCAATCCATAAAAAGCCGCCAATAAATGTTCTACCGTAAATACTTTGGCTTCACCCGATTCCAAGGTGGTAGCCCGGTTTGTATTGGTAACATTGGCCGGAGTTGCTTTAACTGAAGGATTCCCCGGTAAATCAGTGCGCACAAACACAATCCCTGTATCAGCTGTTGCCGGACGTAATGTCATGGTCACCGGCAGACCGCTATGGAGTCCTGTGCCTTCATAGGCAATTTCTTTAACGAGGGTCTTTTGCTTAAGTACCATCAGACTCCTCCTTTCCTTGTCATAACCTGGGAACGATAAGAGTGACCCTACTATTCGATTGCACATACATTGCGAAAGGTCACTCTTCAATACACTGTCTTTTATTATATACCATTCTCAAAAGACATGGCAAGTATGGTCTCAGTCCTTCATTGGATCCGGTGGTACTTCCATTTTACCTGCATAATAACGGCGTGTCCACTTCCAACGATTGTGAAGCCAGAACCAGTCTTCCGGATAGCGTCTGATATAGTCTTCAATCCATTCATTTAAACGAGTCAACGTAACTGCGGTGTCTCGTTTTTTATCATCCGTATGCTCCGCATAGAACGGCGGATGGGCGGTAACGATGTATTTTTCTTCAAATTCATCGTAGCGAATGGTTACCGGTATAATCGGAACATCTTGCATACGACCCATTACGGCCGGTCCTACCGGGGTCAAGGTTTCATAGCCGAAGAACGGCACCAATTGCCCTTGGGCAGCCGGATCCTGGTCCATAATAAGACCAATCATAGAGCCTTTTTGAAGCTCTCTGATCATTTCGCGTACACCGGTTTTATACGTCACATGCTGATGCATGAGCGCTCTATATTCATTGATAAATTTATCGGCGTCCCCATTTTGTCTCATGGCAACCGATATTAACGGATAGCCTTCGGATGCTAAAATACCGCCCAGAAGTTCCCAGTTGCTGCTGTGAATCGCCATGAGCACAGCTCCCTTACCGCCTTCTTGGGCATCATCCAAATATTCACGGTCAACCCATTCGAACATTTCTTTATATTTGCCATCCTTAATTTCCGGATAACGCAATACATCGATAATCATACGTCCGAAGCGGGTTGTACTCTTTTTAGCTATTCGTCTTGCTTCTTTAGGATCGTCTGTAATATTGCAGAATAAAATCTGCCCTATAGCCAATTTGCGGCGTTTCGGCGGTAAAAACAGCCAAAAAATCTCGCCCAGCAAATAGCCGATACCATATTGTATACTATGAGGCATCATACAGATAAAAGCACTAAAGAGCTTCATAAACCTATACATATACTCTCCTATTTCGCCGCCAATTCTTCTTTTAAGGCAGCCAGTTCTTTTTCTAAACGCTTAATTGTTTTGGCCATATCCGGCAAACGATTTTCATAAGCAGCCAATTTAAGCCATTCCTTATGAGGTCGATGCGGATAGCCGGCATAGGTCCCATTGGCCGAAACATTACCGACAATGCCTGTCTTCCCTGCAAAGGTAACATTGTCACCGATGGTGATGTGACCGGTACAACCGGTCTGACCGGCAAAAATTACATGATTGCCGCATTTAGTACTGCCTGCAATCCCAACCTGCGCAATGAGGAAGCAATCTTCACCGATTTCAACATTGTGCCCTAAATGCACCAAATTGTCAATCTTAGTGCCTCTTCTTACCAAGGTGGAACCCATAGTTGCATTATCAATACAGGAACAAGAGCCTACTTCCACATCATCTTCAAGGATTACATTGCCAACTTGCGGGATATGCGTATGTTTCCCCGCTTCGGTAGCAAAACCGAAGCCTTCACCGCCAATAACGGCTTTAGCTCTAAGAATTACGCGTTTACCTAAAATACAATTTTCATGAACAATGGCACCGCTGTATAAAGTAGAGTCGTCGCCAATGCGTACATTATGACCTACGTAAACATAAGGATGTAATACTACATTGTCACCGATAACCGCATTATCATAAATAATGCAGTATGGTCCTACCGTAACATTCTTGCCTAATGTTACATTGTTGCCGATAATCGCTGTTTCATGAATACCGGTAGGAAATACTACCGGCGGATGGAAAATCTGTAAAATCTGTGCAAAAGCGGCCTTAGCATTATGAACTACAATTTGAGGAATGCTCACATCGGCCAACGGTGCTTCTACAATGACAGCGCCTGCTTTACTTTGCCCTACATGTTCACAATATTCACCTATGGCAAATGAAATTGCCTGCGGTGCCGCTTGATCGAGACCACGGGTTTCCGTAATCTCAACGCTGCCGTCACCTACTACTTTACCTTCTACACTCTTTGCCAGTTCCTCAACTGTATACTTCACCGTGAAAGTCTCCTCTCGCTGATCGAATTAATCGTTATTATTTGTTACTTTCAGTGCTGCCGGATGTTGCTGTGCTCTGTGCGTTAGCGTCACCACTCGCTGCCTGATTGGCATTGGCATCGCTTGCATTAGCCGCTTTACCCATTTTGTTCAATACTTCTTCAGTCAAATCAACGCCACCGCTGATTAAAGCATTCTTTTCAACTACGGCAGTAATATTTTTTTCTTTCGCAATAGCCTGTACATTCGTATCTACAGCGTTGCGGAAATCATTAATCATAGCCTGCTGATAAGCCTGGAATTCCTGCTGAGCTTTCTGTTGATTCTGCATCATAGTGTTGGCATCTTGACCGGCACTTTGATCCTGAGCTAAACGAGCATTAATTTCAGTAAATTTAGCCTGTAATTTATTATTCGTATCCTGACCTTTTTGGCTGTCAGTCATGATTTTTTGCATATCTACATAACCAACCTGTTCAGTAGTACCGCAACCGGCAACTAAGCCTACGGATACCATCATAGTTAAACCGGCCAAAATACGTTTTACATTCTTATTCATTGTAAAAAACTCCTTTTATTGAGCAACCGAATAGGATGCAATAATAGCATCGGTCACATCAGTTGCATTAACATTTGAAACTTCATCAATAACTATTAAATCGAGGTTCTTTTCCTTTGCCACCACCATGGCGCGCATGCGTACATCTTCCAAAATGGCGTCATGAAGGGCTTCTACTTCACTTTGTTTTGCTTTCATGCGTGAATCCCAGGCCGTATTCCACTCTACCGGATTTGGCAGATTATTGGTTGCCATAATAGATTCCGCTTTAGCTTTTACCATTATATCACGACGGGCGAGTAATTCTTTTTGAAGATTAGCCGCATAGTCATCCAGTTCTTTTTGACCGGACGCACGAATCGGTGCCAACTCGGCATCGACCTTCTGCTCTAAATCTTGCAAATTCCCCTGTACGGATTGACTGCGCGATGCCAAGAGTTCTTGTAACTCTTTCTCTTTGGCAGCCCGTTCAGCTTCAATAGCCGTTTTTTGTTCTTCCGTTACTGCTATAGGTGCCGTATTGGCACTTAATTCCAATTGCAAATTAACAATTCGTAAATCCGCTTCGGTCATTTCCGTTTTAACTTCACCGCGATACTTATTGATTAAAGCGATACGCTGTTTTTGATAAGCTACATTCAGTTCCTGTTCTTTAGCTTTTACCTTAGTAATTAATTCCGTATTCAGTAAATCGGTGATTTCCTTGTCGGAGCCTAAGGCCTGAAGTGCTAAAGACTGTTGCTGCGATTTTTGCGTTAAGCTTTGCTGCTCATTTTTATATTGAGCCTGCAAATCATCTAATTCTTTTTTAGCTTGCGTATATTCATCATAGGATGGGTTAAATTTGATGACCTTTTCCATTTTAACAATGCCGATTTTCGGCATATTAGGAGTTGAAGTCGTTTTTTTATCATCCAAACGATTATGAATAAACAAGCCCGCGAGTAAGGCGGCAATTACAACGACAACAACAGAAATCCAACGATACTGCGGCTTCATTGTACCGCCTCCTCTCTATTCAACAAACGAATCATCTGTCCGATTATTTCTGGCTGCTTGAATCGGTAGCATCAGAGTTACCGCTCAATTTACGCTGTACCTGGTCGGTAATATCTACACCGCCGTATAAAACAGTACGTTTATCCATAACAATGGATAAACCTTTAGCATCGGCAACAGCTTTGGACGCATCACTTACCTGACTCTGAATTTTCTTCTGGATTTCCATCATTTTATCCTGAACTTTGCCTTGGTATTCAGAAGCAAGTGCTGCTTTTTGGTTATCGTCCATATTAGCGGATTTAGTATTAAATTCATCGCTTAACTGTTTCTTATAATCATCCAATTCTTTATTGGCTTCAATGACTGCCGGTGAAGCAGCATTCAATACTTTAGTCGTATCGATAACGCCAATGTTGCTGTCCGCATCGGATGCCATGGTTGGCGTAGCCATTTGTGTGTACGCGATGGCGCCGATACCTAAGAGGAATATAACGGCAACAAATAAGGATACAAACTTCTTGTTCTTTTGGTTATTAATTAACCGCATCATAGGTAATATACCTTCTTTCTTTTTTGAAAAAATCTATGCATAATCGACTTAAACTTTATATGTCAAGATTCTTATTTTAACATTAAATATAGCCGATCAGGCGTAACCAATTATCGTCATCATTGACCACGTATTCCAAGGTCAAATAATTATTCAAATCATAGGCTAAACCGAACTCATTACGCTTGATTTCAAAATCTCGCTGAGCTCTCACATGCCAACGACTGCCGATATCCTGGCGGAGCCACACACGACTATATTTATCGGACAAGTTATATTGGTAAGCCAAGGTAGTATCTTGCGTAAAGTGATACGCATAGGACGGATAAAACGCCCATTTATAATCATCGGGGAAGAAATTTGTTTCCAAATACCAATCTCCCTTGCCTTGCTTAATGCCGGTAAATAACTTAATACCTACATTGTGATCCGTTTCCGTCCCCATATCCAAGTATCCTTCAGCACGTACAATATAGCGCGATGAATCGACTTGAATCTTGAGGAGTAAATCAGTCCCCAACTGCAACGTCGGCTTCATAGAAATGCCGAAGCGCTGACTGGCCCGACTATTATCGAGTCCCTGTTGAATAAAGCTGAGCAAATCATTTTCATGCCTTGCCACAAAGGCAACCGGTACACCTTCTAAACCGACTAAATACTCATCATAGTAGCGTTTAGTAGCGTAAAAAACAGTACTCGGCAACGTATTGGAAGATATTTCCGTACTACCGTGGCGCACTACCGTGCCTTGTGGAATTAAGTAAACCTTAACCTTCGTTTGAACGCCCGGGATGATGTCTACTTGCGGAATAAATTCCGGCAAGGCCCCTTCCAGCTCATTACGAACCAACTGACTCGTAACGGCCGTCGCCCAATCCAAGGAATCAAGAGGTGCTCCCAAAAGAATTTGTTCAATCCGCGGCTCTACAAAAGCCACATCACGAGCTACCAATTCTTGGGCCACCGGCGTTAAGTTGCCGTATTCCACCGAAACATCTACCGCTTGTATCGTTTGACCGTAAGGCCGTAAACGTACATCCAACCGACTGTTAACACCCGGTGTAATTTCTAATGATTCTACCGTATAGCCGTATAAAATTCGATCGATAATGTCGGTCGTCACTTTCTGATAGGTAGCATGCCCGGCTGCCACTGCATCCGTGTCAGCACCTACATAAAGCTTATCCGCCGCCGTTTGCACGGCAGCGGTCATGCGCTTGGCCAATACGGGCGGCAACGGTTGCCGACTGCCTGAAAGACTAACCGTTACCGATTCAACGGGCTCAGCCTGAGCAACTGCCGTTATAGCCGCTAGCATACAGCCGGCGACTACAACTCGTAAGCCCTTTTGTTTCATAACTAGAACTGTCCACCAAAGCTGAAGTGGAATTTGTTGTCATCTTTGCTTACACCATAGTCAAGACGGATAGGTCCGATTGGTGTAGAAATACGAACACCGGCACCGACGGAGATGTTAAAGGATTTATCACCATCGTACCAAGTTACATTCGGTGCATCCCAGGCATCACCCATATCAGTGAAGAGTACACCGGTTACTTTATTGAAAATAGGTACGCGGTATTCCAAGGTAGCATTGTACATTTTCTTACCGCGGAACTGATCGTCTTCAAAACCACGCAAGGTATCGGCACCACCTAAGGTGTAGAGAGCGCTATACGGTACATCACCCTGAGCCCAACCTAAACGAGCACGGAACGCGATTACCTGATTGTTACCGATAGCTTTGTAGTTACGATATTCACCGGTGAATTTGTAGTAATCGAAGTCACCGCCTAAGCCGTGGCCCGCCCATTGAACGGTAGCGGATACACGTTTACCGCGCTTAGGATCGTAGATGTTATCACGTGAGTCATAAACTTTCTGCCAAGATACACTGTTTGTACGGCCGAAGTTGTTTTCAATGTAGTTTTTGCCGGCAAAGTCATAGTCACCATTGTCCCAAGAGTAACCCGGATATGCTGCTTTTTCTTCCGCAGTCCCGGTTCCCGGGCCGGCAGCATAGTTATAACCGCTGTTTTCATCTTCGTCAAATTTCCAACCGTCTTTACGTGTTTCTAATGTTACATAATCACGCGTATATTCGCCGGTCTGACGACCTAAGGACACGTTAATCCCTTTTTGCGTTTTTACATATTGAGAAATTTCATCCCCGTCAGAGTTATAGTCGGTATAAGTATCTTCACGGTCGAAAATAGTTAAGCCGAGGGATGTACCCTTGCTGTCAATCCAAGGACGCAAGTAGGATACGGAGTAGTTTTTATAACCGGCCGTACCGCCGAACTCCCAGTGAACTTTAATCTTGTCACCGGTACCGCGCAAGTTATCTTCCCCAACTTCTACGATACCAACGAAACCGTCGGAATCAGAGTAACCGGCACCTAAGGTAATGGTACCTGTTTTATGTTCCAATACGTCGATTTCGATGACTACTTTGTCAGGTGTGGAACCTTCCAACAAACGTACGTTAACGTCATCGAAGTAACCTAAGTTGTATACTTTTTCAACAGAACGACGAACGAGGAATTTATTGAATGGTTGGCCTTTTTTCTGGTTGAATTCACGAAGAATTACATAATCTTTAGTCTTTTTATTACCATGTGGCACGATATCTTCTACGATACCTTCTGTAATGGAAATATGAAGGACACCGTCTTGGTCAACGGCCATATCGTTAACGCGGGCCAAAATATAACCGTCACGGTTATAAGCGGCGTTGATACCTTGGATACGTTCGCCTACTTGAACCGTATTAAGAACGGTATTCGGTTGTACGTTCAAATAGTTAACAAGCATTTCATTGCTGTAAACAGTATTGCCTTCGAACTGTACGGATTTTACAACTGGGTTAACCGTTACTTTGTAAGCAACTTTAACACCTTCCGGCACAACGGTGATTACCGGATTGATTTCAGATAAATAGCCGCTGGAACCTAACGCGGAAATATCCGCTTTAATAGCCGCCGGCGTTAAAGTATCACCGATATGGCTCTTTAACAAGGCCATGTATTCATCCTGTACTTCAGCCGGTAAGCCTTCAATGGAAAAACCGGTCATTACTTTGTCTTCATATGGCTGTAATTGTTCATCCGTAACACTGGAGAAATAGCGTGCATCCGGGGTGGTAATAGCCGTCTGTACGCCGGCCGCCTGTTGTTCTTCTAAACGGGCGCCTTCACCTTTGGCAACGGTCAAAACCGCTGAATCGGTAGTAGCTAACGATGAATTGTCCAACTCGATACGTTTGGCTTCTTGTTCGTCAGATTTCTGTGCTTCTTCAATCCCGCCACGAGCCGCTGTAATAGCGTCTTGGGCCGCTTGGTCTTGAGCACTTACCGCTGTAACTGCGGCAGTTGAATTCTGCGTAGTTGCTGTACTCGTTTCATCCGCAGCCCATACGGTAGTACCGCTCAACGCGGCTACCACTGCTACAGCCAACATGTTTTTATAGGCTCTCTTATTCATCATTTACTACATCCTCCTAAAATAATGCCTTCATATTTATAAACACATTGCTTTTAATGCTTTATTAATACCTTTAATGTTTTTAATGTTCTCATTCCATTATTTTCACTGAACTATGGTCAGCTTATACATCCTGATTCTCTATTGTTCTTGTCCGCGCAGACTTCGTCCCCCTTCACGTACGGCTTCTTGAATCTGAGTTGTACTGATTACCGGTGCCGCTACTGATTCGCTAGTTTGTGATTCAGGTGTTGCCGTCTGAACAGCTTCTTCCGTAGCTTGTGGTGTTGCCACAGCATTGTCCGCTTGTGTCGTTACCGCTTCCACATTTTGATTCGTATCAGCAGTAGCTGTTTCAGCTGAAGCATTGACTGTGCCGCCCGTTGTATTCGTTGTGCTATTAGGCGCATCAACAGAATTTGTCGGGGTTTGTGAAACGGCCGGCATATTGCTATGAGGCGTTTCAGACATCGGTTGGCTCTGCTCTTCCATCACCGGTGCTGTATTTTTGACATCACCTTGATGTTGCCACGCATAATAACCGCCGCCCACCAGCAAAGCCAAACCTACGGCAATGGACCAATAACCTAAGCGTTGCCATAAAGCGGGTGCTCGTTTTTCGTTAAGATGTTGCATCTCCGCCTGAGCCAGCATCAATTGTAATTGACCTTTAGTGGCAGAATCATCCGCATAAGCCTGCTCAGCTTTATCCAGCCAAGTCTTAACGGAGCGGATTCGTTTCTCCATATTGTCGCCAGTCTTATTCATAACGGCCTCCTTTCATACATTTATATTCGTAAGAAAGGATGATTTTGTGAACCATTTATATCACATTAATCGAAATTATTATATCATATTTACGCTTATTTATTAACAATTTATTGCAATCTTCGCCCTTTTTACCGGAATCAGTCCTTATATTTTAAACGATTCGTATAGAAAACCAATGAACAAAAATCTATAACGTCCGAAATGATAGCTTACAATTCAAAAATAAATCGATTAGATGGTGAAAAATATGAGTAGCGTCCAGAACAAAATAAGAGGCTGGGAACAAAAGCTTTTCAAAACAAAAAAGGTTGCAACCCGTTCAGCTTGGCCATTGTGTGACCTTGCTGCAACAGATTACAACCTTCATCTCTTAATGCAATTTTAATTGAACTTATTAATCATTCCAGAATTTTCGCGTACGACTGAGCATCCCCCGCAAGCGCTTAATGCCCTGGCGATGCAAACGATGGATATAGCTGTTGCTCGTATCCAATTCACCGGCTACAGACGCAATGGAACGATCCGCCAAATACACTTGCTCCATGACATGCCGTTCTTTGCCCGGCAAACGTTCCAATGCTTCCACCACTACCTGCTGAAAGGCTTTCGTTTCTACCGCCGATTCAATGGACGGCCCTTCATCAGGAAGCTGTTCCCACCAATATTCATCATCATCGGCAGAACCGGCTAACACGGTGCCGCCCTTACCTTCTTTACGAAGGTAATCCAAGATACGCCCGCGTACGCGATGGACCGCATATAACGAAAAGGCTACCCCCTTCGCATAATCAAAACGTTCCACTGCTTCAATGAGGCCTACCGTACCTTCCTGGACACAGTCCATCACATCCGGTACAACGCGATAATACGCCATGGCTTCACGGAAAACAAGGGGCTGATAATGTTCAATAAGGGCCGTACGTGCCGACTCATCATCATGCTCTTTGTATGCCTGCCATAAAGCACGCTCTTCTTCAGGCGACAATAATTTAATTTTCTCTAATTCCGCTAAATATGAGTCAAGCACGCCGACCCTCCTTTCTTAATTAAAACTGAGTGGTCCACTGACCGCCAAAGTATGAATGGCCATTACTGTTCATCCACCCGTTAACGCTATAGTGGCTGTTAATATCATACATAATCCCATAAGCTTGGGTATCATTATTAATACCCGTACTAAAGGTTACCATTAAGTCCGGCAATAAATATTTGCCGATTTCAATATTATAGTAACTGTTTGTATCTTCATTTACCGGTTCATTCGGATCCAACGAGCCCGTAGTAATATTGATCAAATCCAGGCCTAAGGTATCCTTGAAGGCTCCTTCAATATAACCCATTAAAGCAGACCGTACACCGGCTGCAAACAAGGCGTTTACATCATCGGACGATACACTGCTGTCATTGCCGGAGCTGTAACCGAATGTTAAGAGCGATACAATTTGACGTTGTTCCAGATGCGGATCGGATGTCAATTTTAAATCCATCTGTTCCACCGGACCGTTTACTTCAAGATATACACGGTAGGAACGAACCCGCGATTCCGCTTTGACACTTAAAATCGGCAAGAAGGACCCGCGTATAAAATCGGTTTTACCTTCCGTAATCTTAAACGTATTGTTAAGATACTTCAAATTACCTTCTACGACATGAAATTCGCCGTCAATAAACGGATCCGTCGTAGTACCGCCGATATGAGCCCCACCGCCGAGGGTGAAGTCATAAAGACCACCGCTGTAGAGGCGCACTTTTTTGCCCACATTCACAGTGAAATCAAGACCTATCGGAGAACCGCCTTCCTCACTGGTGAGGGATAACGGAATCGTCATGGTATCATTTTCCAGATCGAGATGACCTAACACCGTCGGTAAACCGTCTTTGAGCATAACGCCAACTTCACCGTTCAACGGTCCTTTGAAGAATTCATGTTTCACTTCAAGGTCGTTCATTTGGATAACACCGGCGTAATTCGTCAAGGTTGTACCATTCCAGCTGAATTCACCGGAAAGGCCCGCATTGCCTTTACCCATGGACGCACCGCCGATTAACTCGGCTTTTTGCCCTTTAAAAATAAGTTGCGCCGATATATCAGATAAATCTTTTTTAACATCTTTAAAATGTACCAAACCATGGTCCACACTAAGAGTGCCGTTAACCATTGGTTGATCATAGGTACCGGTAATATGAAGGGCACCTTTTAACGGCCCCGTCCCCTCCGTAACAGCCGGGAATAAAAGCGGTAATACGCCAAGATCCGCTTCATTTACATCAAAGGTCAAATCCATAGCCGATTTATCGCCCGGTGGCAAATAACCGGATTTATAAAAAGCGGCTAACGGTACATCACCGCGAAGTTTCGCTTTATACTCACCTCGTTGACCTACCAATTGCTGCAGATGAATAACTTTGTCCTCCATCGTCGCCATGGCGTAGAGGCGATCGATTTGTACGCCGTTAAGACTGGCATTTGTCAACTCTGTGGATAATTCAACATGCGGATTTAACGTTTCGCCGGTCACATTGGCAATTAAATGAATATTGCCGGAGGCCGGAACAGACGTTTTAAACAGCGGCATTAAGGAGTCGATAGCTACATTATTGGCCGCAATCTGAATGTCACTTTGACCATCCAAATCAGCCGTACCCAAAGCGGCCAACATACCGTCGCCGATTGGTAACTCTCCTTTATGAATCGTTAGTTTGCGGTTTTGCAAAGCCACGTCCACATTGGCAGTGCCCCATGGCTTACCGCCCATAACGATATCATCGATAGTGCCGATTAAGCGGAGATCCGGATTCTTAAGTGTACCACCTAAATCGAGACGACCGTTAATATGTCCATCCGATTCAGGCACATCAAGTTTGGCCAGTTTCATGAAATTAACCAACTCACCATTACTGATGGTGGCATAGCCGAATAATCGTTGCTCGCCGTTTAATGTCATGCCGCCATCGATGTTGAATTTACCATGTTCCCCTTCTTCAAAGGACACATTTTGCAAATGAACTACCGTCGGGTCTGCATATACATTACCGGAGATATTTTTCAAAGCCATGTCATTAACGACTACATCATTGGAACCTAATCGTCCTTGTACAATCGGCTTATCAATCGTACCGGTGAGCGTCCCTTCAAGCGTCATATAGCCTTCCACATCGGCATAGTCTTTAAGCCATGGTCGTAAATAAATCGTATCGCCAAAGAACTTAAAGTCTAAGCCGCCGTTTTGATAACGACCGACAGCATAAAAAGTAGCCCCATAGGCCTGCGCTACCAAATCACGAACGCCGAGGAAGTCATTAGCGTAACGGAACCCGAAACGAACATCACTGTATAATTTGCCCTGTACCGAACCGTCCCAGGCATGGACAAAACCCCGAATTTGAGGATTATCTAAAGTACCGCCTATGTCTGTACGCACATCAAGCCAACCGGTAACCTGTAAGTCAGGGTCAACCATGCCGGCTATATTTTCAATACGAACCGTATTGGCATTCGCCTGTAGCTGTAAAGCCTTCGACGGTCCCATATCAATAGTACCGTTTAAGCTGTAATAACCGTGACCGTCTTGGATAAAACCATTGTTAACCGTTACCAATTTATTACTTACAGTTGCTTCCGCATAGGCGTTATCGAAACGAATCCGACCTACATGACCACCGTCGGATGCGACAATAGCCATAACATTCGGATTATCCATTGGTCCCGTCACACGACCGGTAACGGTAGCTTTACCGTCAAGTTCCTGTTTAGCATAATCACTAAACAAATTAAGCGGAACATCTTTGGCATCGAAAGCTATGTCGAGGGCATCCTGACTTACATTGCCATAGGCGCTAAAAGATCCGGAACCGATTGTCCCGTTGAGATAGTTAATAAAATAATTGCCATTGGCGCCGGCAATTTGACCGGATAAAGAATCGGTCGCAATCGAATCATAGCCAATACCGTTACCTTCAAAAGTAGCCGTAATAGCCGGTAAGGAATCCGTACCGATACCCTTAACATAAGCTTTACCGTTAACAGTACCGAATAACGGCTGATCCACAGCCTGACCGACTAAGGCCAACGGAATATCGGTACCTTCCAGTGATGCCTCGTACTCTTGCGTTTTCGTATTAAAAGTACCGCGACCACCGGCCTCACCGCCATTTAAACTAAGTCGAATATCGGATATATCGACAATGTCATTCTGATACGCTAAGGTTGCCAAGCCTTTTTCTAAAATATAGCCTTCGTAATTGACATTAGATGCTTCAACCGTAGCATTTACAATCGGTGCCGTCGCTGTGCCATACACATGAGCAACCGTGCCTATTGAACCGGTAATGCCCTTATCAATCAAAGACTCAATTTGAATATCCTGACCACGCAAAGTAAGGTTAAAGTTTGGTTCCGCCAAGTCGGTAATGTCAACATTGCCGTGAGCAAAGAATTGCTGATCGTTAATGGCCACACGACCATCCGCAACCATAATATCTGTGCCGTTAAAGGTAACATGAGCAGCTCCTTGGCGAATTTCATACGGCTTAGGACTTATAGAATCATTCTGATAATCGGCCGCCAAATTATTAATATCCACGGCCCCTTCAAAATCAAATTGATTGTCATTGCGACTGACGGTTAACGCTATATTCTTAGCGGTACCGCCAATCACTTTGGCATTAATATCGCTCGGAATCAAGTCATTCACATAATCTAAACGCAAGCTGTCTGCTTTAACAAAAAGGGTAAAGTCAGCAGAATCATCATTAGTATAGGATCCCTTAAGCGTTACAGCCTGCTTATCCACATTAGCCGACAAAGCGCCGTCCAACTTAGGATAGTCTGCAAACTTAACGGCCCCGTTAATAGCTTCAACCGCTGTGTGGCGACCGTTTAGCCAATCAAGACTAGCTATGCCGTCATTGATTATGACATTGCCTCTAAACTGCAGCGGTTCTTCACTGTCACTCTTTTTGATGAGGGACGTAATGTTCCACGAACGGTCTGCCTTCTCTACGGCATGCACGGTTGGGTTATTAAGAGTAACCGATTTTATCAGTCGAAGCGGAGCCGACTGACCAAACGGCAATTTTACCGCTTCCAACATATCCAGCGACACTTCCGTACTCGGCACATCGGCCACTACTTTGCCTTCAGTGTCCTTAATTGACAAGTCGCCAATATGAACGGTACCATCCCACCCGATGTTAAAGGATGAATAATCCGCCTGCCCATTAATTGCTGTATTCAATTGTTCTTGTACGATAGGTCCCACTATCTGCTCCCCAACAGGGCGCAATAGTTGTGCTCCGCCAAAGGCTACGGCCAACACAACCGCACCGGCAAGCCATTTACGCTGTCCCTTTTTCATTTAAAACTCCTCGCACAAAACAGTAGCTTACAAACAAATTTAATTCACATCACACACTTACAAGGATTTATTATTTATTCGTTTTAGCCGCTTGGTCCGCAACTAAAGTATTCAAAGCCTGAGTCGGATTGGCTTCATTAACGAGTGCTNNNNGGATTGGCTTCATTAACGAGTGCTGCCGCACCACCGATTGGAGTTTCCAAAGGCACGCCCATAGCGTTTTCCAAAGTAGCAACAGCAATATTGTAGTTAAATAAAGCATCTACATAATTGTTACGAGCTGTTTCCAATTCTGTTTCCGCATCAAGTACATCAAGGTTGGTACCAACGCCGGCACGATAACGCAAGGAGGCAATACGGAAGTTTTCCTGACCTTGTTCTACGGCCACACGCGTGCTGTCGATTGTCTGTTCAGCGGATTTCATATTTAAATAAGCCTTACGAACAGCCAAATTAATGCTGTCCATAACCTGGTAATTAGCTTCTTTATAGCGTTCTAAATTAGCTTCCTGCACTTTAATACTTTCGCTGGTAGCACCGCCATCCCAGAGGCTCCAAGATACAGCAGCACCGATAGACCAATTATCATTGGACGTACCGCCCCAGTCATCACCGCTCCAAGCCTGCGAAGCAGTAGCACTCAAAGTCGGTAAATAACCGGATTTAGCTGATTTAATCGCTTCTTCTGCCGCTTTTACCGCCATGGTGCTCTGAACGAGTTCCGCACGATGCAAGAGTGCATACGCCTGGGCATCGGCCAAAGTTACGGGATACGGTGTATAACCGAGTGAATTATCCGCCGTTTCTACGCTCGTATTAACCGGTAAGCCGATAGAGTTATTAAGGGTTGCTTCCGCCAAATTAGCCGCATTTTGTGCTTCTACCAGGGAAGTCTGAGCATTGGCCAATGATGTTTGGGATGCCAATACATCGGATTTGGCCACGATACCTACATTATATTGCTGATTTACATTTGTTAAATGACCTTCATAATCGCGAACCGATTGTTGGGCAATATCCACCTTATTGCGGGCCTGAATCAAAGAATAATAATTGCTGGCTGCGTTCAATTTGGCTGTTTGACGAGCGGCTTCCAAGGCTGCATTATAACCTTCACGGGAATAACGAGCCGATTCAATAGCCGCTTCCGCTTTACCGCCTGTATAAATAGGTACGGCTAAACGGAATGTATTGCTGGCAGAATCAGCAATAGCGGTACCACCTGTCTGAGTCGTGCTGCTACCGCGACCGCCACTATAGGCATAACTTACGGTTGGGTTTTTAGCCGCTGCCGCTACGCTTACCTGAGCACGAGCTGCTTCATACTGCCATTCGGATTGTCTTACATCACGGTTATTAGCCAAAGCCAATTCCACCGTATGAGGTAATGTTAAGGACACTTTGTCGCCTACCACTTCGTCTTTAACGATTCTATCTGCCAAAGTTTGCTGTGTAATCACTAATGCTGCCTGCTGATATTTGGCAATTTTAGCATCATCATTAGAACCGGCGGCCAATACGCCGGTTGCTGTCAAAGACATTGCAATGGCTAAAGAAAGAGCTTTTTTATTTAACATGGTATTACCTCCCAAAATTAAAAGACATATCGAATGCCGTAGAAATTACCACCATTTTCTTCGCTAAACGGACGAATGAATTGAGCGATGGCATATACATCATCAAACAATCTCACTTCACTGCGAATCCGATAGCGCACATCATTTAAATCCATAACGGCCGCGGATATTGTAAACGGACCGCCCATGCCGTAATCGACACCGACACCTACGTCGCCGTCAAATATACCACCGCGAACCGAGAATTGATCCGCCACATATTTACCATACGTAAGTTCCAAGCGGCTGCCATCACCAATATTATTCGCTCCCAAGGTGAATAAATTTTGACCGAATTGCAAACGAAAATCCGCATTCGGATTATATTTATTCTTCGTTGTATTATATAAGAGCTCCATATTGGCGCTTGCCTTAAAAGGGTACTTTTTTCCGGATTCACGACTATCTACGTCGCCACCGGTGAGACGATTTAACTTAGTAGTCAACTGCGCCGTATTATGCAAAGTTTCCTTAATATCCTGACTGCTCTGCGGGTCCGTTACGATGCCCTGCATAGAAGCGGCCATGGAATTCAAGCTGTCAGTTGTTGTTTTCAAATTATCTAAAATAGTACGCATATCGCGAGAGGCCTGGCCGTCGCCATCCAAATTTTGTAAGGATGTATCAAGCTGACCCGTAATCGCCGTCATATTACGTGTAATATCAGTCATGTTGGCTGTAATTTCATTAATGTTACCCTGATTATCCAGAGCCATTTGATTAAAACGAGCCGTAAGTTCCGCCGTATTATTGGCGATGATTTCCGTAGAGCGAAGGGCATTGCGAAGTGATGTCTGGGTCTGCGCATCGCCGATAATATTGTTAATGGAGCCCAAGGTTTTATTGGCTTCTTCCATCAATATGGTAGCTTGCTGCATAGTTTTATCAATATCGCTATGACCGTCACCGCGAATCATGTCACCGTCTTTTAAAAAGACTTGGGATCGTCCCGGCGTAATTTGAATGAATTTATCGCCCAAAATACCATCATTGGCCAAGGCAAACTCGGAGTCAATCGGGATTTCCGTATCTTTATCAATATCCATGGTAAGCGTTACCCCTTTGGCGGTAACTTCCATAGAACTCACCCGGCCCACCGTAACGCCGGAATATTTAACCTGGTTACCGGTCTTAAGGCCCGTAACCGACTGAAAATCGCCGGTAATATGCATCCGCGGCGGTTCAAATAATTCCAAACGACCGACAAAAATGATCGCCGCCGCAAATAAGCAAAGGCCGATAATGGTAAACAAGCCCACCTTAGCCTCTGTATTAAACTTCATCTGTTTTCTCCCCCTCACCGGCGTCTTCCATAATATCGCCGCCATGTATAAACTGCTGAACCAACTTGTTTTTAGATTTCCTAAATTCAGTCGGACTCGAAACTTCTATAAACTTGCCCTTATCCAATAAGGCAATGCGATTGGCCACATAAAAAGCCGATTGCATATCATGAGTTACTACAATCGAAGTGCAGTGAAGATGCTTTTGCATGCTCCGAATAAGTTTACTGATTGTCCCCGATGTTATAGGATCAAGTCCCGACGTCGGTTCATCATATAAAATAATGCGAGGATTTAAAGCAATGGCCCGGGCCAAACTGATACGTTTCTTCATGCCCCCGGACAATTCATTCGGCATGTAGTCGCCCGTATTAGGCAGCTCCACCAAATCCAATTTTTCCTGCACAATTTCCTTAATTTGAGTATTGGTTAATTCCGTATGCTGTCTTAGCCCGAAAGCTACATTTTCAGCCACTGTCATGGAGTCGAAAAGCGCCGAGTATTGGAACACCATACCCATTTTTTCACGAACTTTGTTAAATTCGTCTTCGCTTAAGCCGACTACATCGACGCCGTCCACCAGAATACGTCCGCTGTTCGGTCGTTGCAAGCCGATTATGAGACGCAGAATCGTACTCTTACCGGCGCCACTGCCGCCCAGGACAACCAAGGTTTCGCCATCTTCTATTGTCAAATCTACGTGGTCGAGGATAACCCTATCGCCGTAGGCAACGACCACATCCTGTAATTCAATCATGAATCTCCGGCCTCAATTAATCTCAAACTATAAGTCCGATTTTTAACCGAACCTATAGCTGCTACTATAATTATAAAATATCTGTTTCAAAATTCAATGATAAAACGCCCGCCTTTTAAGCAACGGGGCAATATTTTTCATGAAAATAATACTAAAATCAACCGACTTATCAAACTAATAACTAGAATAACGCCATGGATAAGAAATAATTTAATACGAATACTAAAATAATACTGGTCACCACGGAGCTGGTAGTTGCATTACCTACCGCTTCGGCCCCCATTTTAGTATACATGCCCTTGTACGAACCAACAAGAGCAATTACAGCGCCAAATACACTGGCTTTGATTAAACCGTAAGTTAAATCACTGGTAACGGCAAAAAGTTGAATGGAATCGGTATAAGTCATACCCGCCATACCTTTAAACAGCGTCGCTACCACATAGCCGCCGCCGATACCGATAATAACACCGTAAAATGCCAGAATCGGCACCATAATCATGCACGCAATCACGCGCGGCACTACCAAGTAGCCGATAGGATTAACGGCCATTACTTTGAGGGCATCGATTTGCTCGGTTACCTTCATGGTACCAATCTCGGCGGTAATCGCTGCCCCGACACGCCCCGATAACACAACACCTACCAGTACCGGTCCCAATTCACGCCCCATGGCAATGGCCATGATGCCGCCAACCGTACCTTGTGCACCGTAGCGAATCAAAATATCGGCAATTTGCAAGGTCATTACAGCCCCGGCAAACAATAAAGTTAAACTGATAATCGGCAACGAATCTACTCCCAAATGAGCCATTTGAAATATAACATGGCGCCAATTGGCCTTTGGTAATTGTTTAATGGTTTGGCCGATTAATATTACAGCTTCACCGCAACGTGCCAACCAACGTATCACTTCACGGCCAAGCGCTTCTAACCACTGCAAAAGTTCTCCTCCTCTTACATCACATCTATTGAAGTTCATCACATCTGCTTATAATTGAGTATGATTACTACCCCTCATTTTATCACAAAACTTTAGTCATTGTCATCAGTACCAACGATGAATATATCTAAATTTTACAATCTTTTTGAAAAAAATTCTATTTTCCGGCAAACAGCGGTCCCACAATATAAAAAGGCGATGAACATCACTGTCCATCGCCTTCATTGCTTACTATTCAGTTTATTCTTATTGACTTACAGTTTCGCCGGAATCGTCCGCCGCTTTTTTCAACTTCTTCGCATTTTCACGAGCAAGTCGAGCCTTTTCTTTATCACGGTCGGCCGGTGACATAACTTTCAATACGAATTGACCGTCGCCGCGGATAACGTATTCCGTATCGATTTTAGCCTTATACGGTTCTTTGTCATCTTTGTCGTCAATGCCCGGAATGTTTTCCTTCGCTTTGCCCTTCGGTACAGCACCCGGAATTTTAGTCTCATCGGCCACATCAATTTTAGCGCCTTTCGTATCGGCTTTTTCACCGTCTTCTACCATGCTGACGCCATCTTCCAAGATTTCAACCACAATCTGATTATTCGTATCCGTATTGCGCAGTTCTTTGTAGAACTCGTCAAAATCTTTATACGTTTTCAAACGACGAATAATTTCATCGGTTAAATTGTACTTTTGTTTTTCCAAAAGGTATGGCAATGGTACCACGCCGCCACCGCGAACTTCCAAAGTTACTTCCCCATACGGTTGATCCTTCGGCACGGTAAAGAAGATTTCCTTCGTTATCGGTTCTTCACGGAACGGTTGTAATTTCACATTAATTACCACTGTATCCCCCGGCGATGCAACAGCCGGTGATAACGTGGCATCACCAATTACAGCGGTTTTCTTTTCCTTCGTTAAGGATGCATCCACTTGAATCCCCGCAATTTCATAATTGATAAAACGGTTATTCATAAGCACGTCGATAATATTGTAGAATTCATCAACACTCTTGATGCCGATGGAATCATTGGAATAGAACATATTTGTCCGTTCCAACGGTGGAATATTAATATCACGCGGTTGGATTTTAAGTGTTAAGGTGGATGTACCTTCACCATTGCGATCTAATGTTTTACTGATAAAATTATAAACCGCCGTAGTACTTAATGTGGGTGTCAACTCATCGGCTTCCACCACTTTAACACCCGCTTGACGAGTTCGGTTCATATCGAGATCACGCACGGTAATCGCCATAGGAATACCGCTCGTAATCTTGCCCGATGTACCGGCAATACCGGCACCGCGGTCTTCCGTTACAGTCCCTACTTCAGCGCCCATCGAGCCGAGCTTAAAACCGGAATCCAAGCTTTTTACAACGGTAAAAATAGACGCATTATGCATGAAGTAGCCTACGGAGCCGCGTTTTAAAAACGGATGACCGAATGCTACGACTTTATCCTGATCCACATAGGTTACCGTACCGATTGCCCCCAGTTTCAAATCACCGTCAACGAGCAAAGCCGCTACGGAACCGCCCGCTTTAAGCGGTTTAGCCACATCATCACCGTCGGCCGCTGCCGTATCATATGTGCTGTACTCATATTCCGGCAACTTTTCCTTCATAAACTTAAGAGCCGATGGGTCGAAGCCATAAGCCATAAGCGGCGTGCCAAGGGGAATCAACTGACTGTCGCGCCAAGGATTGGCTAAGTTCTTTTCATAGGGAATATTCCAAAGCTTAACCATATCTTCGATTGGCGTAATCATACCGATAGTGCCATCCGCAAAGCCCCAACCGTAGGCAACGGCGCCTACCAACTTGCCGTCAATATACGCGGGGCTGCCGCTCATACCGTGTACGATGCCGCCCGTTTCATCAATAACGGGGCCGGAAAATTTAGCTAAAATTAAATCGCCCGACGGACCACGGTCTTTCATGACGCCTAAAACTTTCATATTAAAACTGGAGATATCATCTCCCGTTACTACTGTATCAACGTGTCCTTCCATGCCTGTATGCACATCGGTTACGGGCAGAAAATCAACTGCCTGTGCCGAAGCGGCTACAGTGCAACAAAAGAAAAGCGCCAGTACACCTTTCATATACCGGCGTGATGAACGAAATGGCTTCATTCATAGCTCCTCTCTAAAACTATATGTCAACTGTTTTAACTGAATACTTCAGCGGAATTGCTTTGATTATTTACCGTCAACCACGGCTACAACTTGTGCGCGGTTTACTTGGTCGCCGTTTTTAACCGTTACATTCGTTACTACACCGTTAACAGTGGAACGAGCAGCCGGCATTGGGCCCGTTAAGGATTGTACTGTAACCAATACGTCCCCTTCTTTAACAACTGTACCTACCGGTACAACCGATACAACCTGACCGGTTAATACGGATTCCTGGTTGACATTGGCTGCGGAGGCCGTGAAAACAAAGCCGGTCGCCAGGCTTACGCCAACAGCAGCCATTACTAAAAATTTCATATATTTTTTCATACGTAAATCCTCCTTTGACTAACGTCTACATATATTATATCACGGATAAGCAAATTTATTACTAAATCCGCCTTCTATCATTAAAAATTCACAGTATCGGCAACGGACCCATTAAGGGAAAATTATGATTTCCCCATAGCGCGCTGTGCCAAAACTGGTCTCATCGCGATGGAGGTAGGTACCGTTGGCATATAGATCATTATCCCGCTGATAACCCGCATCAATGCCCGTAACCGCCCCAAACTCTGACAGCATACGGCCTCCTTGTTCCAAGGTTATGCCGGAAGATGCTCGATAATTGCCGGATGCCAAAAGGACAATCAATGTACCGTCAGGTCGCACCCCTAATAAGGTATGACCACGATAATTGTCGTCGTCAAAATCCGTCACCATACCATTAGCCAACACGATTCGCTTACTTTGAGCCAAAGTCGTACCGGCCGCACTGATTTTAACAATCGTAGGAACCACTTGTAAGTTCACAATATCGCCGATGCGTAATGCATCAATCACCGGCACCATGGCACCGTGAGCCGACAACACGATATCGGCATCAGCCAATTTAGAGTCGTTCGTACCTTTAGCTATAACCACATTGCGCCGTAACGTAACCTCTTTGCCGTACACATTGGTGTGCGTCGATGAGCCGTAAGCCGCATTATAGGCGATGAGCTCATCCGCACCGCGCGTGCGATTAACACCGCTTACGATATAAATTTTGTCCCCTTCTTTCAATTGCAATTTAGGCGTTTCCACACTAATCGTATACCCCTGATTAGGAATATAACGAAGTACCCCTACCGGCGTAATTTGATAGCCCGGTACAACGGGGATTTTTTCACCGGAAGCAAGCTGTACCGTTCCTTCCGCTAGCCCTTCACCGTTGAGCCCGGCCGCGACATCAGCCGCATTGACAAGCCCCACCGAAATGGCACCGGTCGGCGTCACCTCAGCCAAGGTCTCCGCCTTATCGCCGTCCGCTTTAATCACGGCCGGCTCTGTGGGCGCCACCATAAGGGCATCTACTTTTACGCGCCCCGTATCGGTACTGGTATCCCATTTAGTATATACCACACCGTCCTTCAAGGGCTTTGTAGTTCGCTGATCATAATTATTAAACAAATCCAATACTATGCGGTCCGGATTTTGCAAAGTAAACATGTGGTAGCGAATCGGCTGATTTACACTGAGCGATAAGTCGAGGCCTGTATCTGTGCTCGCCAAGCCTACGCCTTGCAAAACACCGCTATTGCGATTGTTATACTGAACCGGACCACTCGTGCGATTCGCAGTACCGGCAAAATGGATTCGTACCTGCTGTGCTTTTTCATTATAAATAGAACTCCAGCCATCCGGTAATCCCTTCATGTCAAGGACAATGCGGGTGTGCCCCACTTCATTGGTAGCACGTACGGCTGTCAAATCCGCCGCATCCGCAGCGCCGCCTACGAGCCAACTCATTATCCCTGCCATTAAGACTGCACTAAGCTTCTTCTTACAGGCTTTCATAGTTCCCTCCTTTGAAAAAATCTATAAACTATTATCGTCATTTTAGTACCATTTTATCTATTATAACATATATACCCGCTAACTACTTGAAATATTATGTGAAAATAAAAAAGATTGCAAGCGACCTTGCCGCTCACAATCTTCTTTGTATTTATTATTCAATGGCTAAATTGCTTAAGCCAATATAACTACGCTTCACCATATCCGGTCCGGTTTGTTGAAACAAGACGGGCTATTGGGCCTACTGCAATTCTTCCAAACTGTCCTGCAAGCGATCCATTTCACGCAAAGCACGACCGGTTCCGACGATAACCGAATAACGAGGATTGTCCACTAAATAGGCCGCTACCCCGATAGCCCGCGTAATAAGGCGGTCAAAACCGCTGATTAACGCTCCGCCTCCGGTTAGAATGATACCATGATCACAGATTTCCGCTACCAACTCAGGTGGCGTTTTTTCCAAAATATCTTTGATACCTTCCAAGATAACATTCACCGGTTTTTCCAATGCCATCTGCACTTCCTTGGAACTTACTTTAATAGCCTGCGGCAAGCCGCTCAC
Organism: Veillonella sp. CAG:933; assembly: GCF_000431435.1. NCBI lineage: Bacteria > Bacillati > Bacillota > Negativicutes > Veillonellales > Veillonellaceae > Veillonella > Veillonella sp. CAG:933. The sequence goes on along the minus strand of NZ_HF986188.1, from coordinate 32,435 downwards.
AATATCGCGACCGCGCACGGTTATTTCTTCTACCGGCGCTTTACGATCCACCGTACCGACAGCAATTTTTACTTCTTCTGCCGTACGCCGACCGATTAATAGCTTACGACGTCGTTTGATATAGCTGATAATGGCTTCATCAAACTTATCACCGCCCATGCGCAAAGACTTACTCACTACGACACCGGTGGTGCAAAGCACCGCAATATCCGTAGTGCCGCCGCCTACGTCAACCACAATAGCTCCGGCAGACGCTGCTTTATCAAGGCCCGTCCCCAAAGCGGCCGCCAACGGCTCTTCGATGAGCACCGTCTTACGGGCACCCGTTTGAAGTACCGCTTCGATAACAGCCCTCTTTTCAACCGGCGTAATGCCGGACGGCACGCATATAACGATGCGCGGTTTGAATAAAGTCGAGGCCGGTAACACGCTCTTAATATAGTAACGAAGCATGAACTCCGTCATGTCATAGTTATTAATAACACCGTCCTGAAGGGGGCGAATGACTTCAATATCCGCCGGCGTGCGCCCCAGCATAATGCGCGCGTCTTCACCGACAGCCACCACTTCATGAGTGTGAATATTCCAAGCTACATAGGCCGGTTCATCAAGCACAACGCCTTTGCCTTTAATGTAAATCAATACATTCGTCGTGCCCAAGTCAATGCCTACGTCATAGGCCCACCACAGCGCCAATTTTTCAAAAGGAGATACCCATTTATCTGCTTTCTTGGCTACTGTTTTAGGCGTGGTCGTCGCAATGGGTTGCGTGCTTCGTTTGCGTCGCTCTTCACGCTTTTGCAAAACTTCGGCACGGCTTACCTTTTTCTTACTCGTCCACCCGAACAATGTCAGCACCTAACCCTTTTAATTTGCCTACCAAGTTGTCATAACCTCGGTCAATATGCGACAGCTGGGTTACTTTCGTAACACCTTCCGCCGCCAATCCGGCACACACTAAAGCAGCTCCGGCACGCAAATCGGTAGCCCGTACTTCGGTGCCCTTCAATTTAGGTACACCGTCAACAATAGCACGACGCTCTTCAATGCGAATCTGAGCACCCATTTTCTTCAATTCATCGACATGCATAAAGCGGTTTTCAAAAACCGTTTCCATAACCGTACTGGTTCCCTTGGCAATGGTCGTAAAGGCCATGAATTGAGCCTGCATATCCGTCGGGAAGCCCGGGTATGGTAATGTCTTAATATCTACGGCTTTTACATTGCCGTCGGAAATAACGCGAATACCGTCCACATCTTCCTGCACGGTTACGCCGGCTTCTTTCAATTTCGCCACAACCGGTTTTAAATGCTCGGATAAAGCATTTTCAACATACACGTCACCGCCGGCCATCGCCGCTGCGATGAGATACGTACCAGCTTCGATACGGTCAGGAATTACCGTATGAGTAGCGCCTTTTAATTCTTTAACGCCTTGGATACGAATTACATTCGTGCCGGCGCCGCGAATATCGGCTCCCATACTATTTAAGTAAGTTACTAAATCTACAATTTCAGGTTCTTCCGCAGCGTTTTCGATAATCGTTTTACCTTCCGCCATGGAAGCCGCCATAATTACGTTTTCCGTAGCGCCAACGCTTGGGAAGTCGAGATAAATCTGATTACCTTTAAGGCCTTCCGGAGCGGATGCCAATACATAACCGTCCCCCATTTCGATAGTGGCACCTAAAGCTTCAAACGCTTTTAAGTGTAAATCAATAGGACGCGAGCCGATGGCACAACCACCGGGTAAAGAAATACGGGCTTCACGACGGCGTGCCAATAAAGGTCCCATAACTAAAAACGACGCACGCATGCGACGAACTAATTCATAGGGAGCTTCTGTAGCCGTAATTTCCGAAGCATCAAACCGGATTTCCTGATTAGCTTCATCCTTGGTAACTTTAACGCCTAATGCTGAAATTACCTCACAAATCGTATGTACATCCTCCAAATGAGGCACTTCTACTAATCGACTTGGCGTCGATGCCAACATGGTGGCCGCAATAATCGGCAACACCGCATTTTTTGCGCTACTTACACGAACGCGACCATTCAACGGTTTACCACCGTTAATGACGAGCTTTTCCAACAATACTTCCTCCCATAATGCAATCTATTAATCTATAGTCTTTAATGCACTCTATTATTCTATAGTCTTATAGTTCTTCTTTAAATTCTACCTTATAGTATACTTTAAAACAGGCGGTTCATCAAGTACCCGACCGGCACGGATTGCCTATTTAAGGCAATTATTTCAAGCCAAAATGCACCGTTTGATTCACGTCTAGCAAAATGAAGAAAATTCGGTCAAATCTATAGTAAAACAGAAAAAGACGGCTCCATATCTTACGATATAGAGCCGTTTTATTATACTTTTTCTAATTATGCCATTAAGCGTTTTATTGAAACTGCCCGCTTTATGGTAACTGAGCACTTTATAGCAATTAACCGTTACATGCAGATTACCGCTTATTTTGCTTTCATAGATTTTAACTTGCGGTCCAAACGATGAATAGTATCAACAAAGCGAACCGTTCCTGTCTTATAACGCATTACAACGGATTCCGTACGAGCACCGCCGGCAAAGTATTTAATACCGGATAAGATATTGCCTTCCGTAATAGCCGTTGCGGAGAAAATTACATCTTCCCCATGTACGAGGTCATCAATAGTCAATACTTTATTTAAATCGGTAATGCCCATAGCATGACAACGACGAACTTCTTCGTCATTTTCAGGCAACAAGCGCGCTTGCATATCGCCGCCTGTACATTTTAAAGCAGCCGCTGCCAAAACGCCTTCCGGAGCCCCGCCGGTACCGATAACCATGTGAATACCGGAACCTTCAAGACCACATTCCATAGCCGGATTTACGTCACCGTCGGTGATTAAACGAATACGGGCACCCGCTTCACGAGCTTCGCGCATAATCGCTTCATGACGCGGACGATCAAGCATAACGATGGTCATATCATCGATACCGCGTTCCATTTTTTCAGCCACACGGCGCAAGTTTTCAGTAACACTGGCATTCAAATCGATAACGCCTTTGGCACGAGGACCTACGCAAAGTTTCTGCATGTACATATCAGGAGCATGCAACAAACCGCCTTTAGGAGCGATGGCCAATACTGCGATAGCACCATTTTGACCTTTAGCAATCAGATTCGTACCTTCAATCGGATCCACCGCGATGTCCACAGCTTCACCGCCGGCACCCACTTCTTCACCGATGTAAAGCATAGGGGCTTCATCGATTTCCCCTTCCCCGATAACAACGGTACCCGAAATAGGTACTGTATCAAAGGTTTGACGCATAGCATCTACAGCGAGTTGATCGGCGCCGTCTTTCTCACCGCGACCAAGCAAACGACCACTGCGAAGCGCTGCCGCTTCCGTTACACGTACAAATTCCAAAGCTAATGTTCTATCCACAGTTTTTACCTCCTTAAAATGCCCTCTTACGTAGCAGGGCAACACGATTCCTTAATTATTTGTTGGCTGCTTCCCAATCTGCTAAGAATCTGGCAAGACCTGCATCCGTTAAAGGATGTTTCATCGAGGCAGTTAACACCTTGTATGGCACCGTGGCAATATGAGCGCCCGCTTTCGCACACTGCGTCATATGCATTGGTGTACGAACGGAGGCGGCAATAATTTCAGCCTTAATGTCATGCATAATAAAGATTTCGGCAATATCTTCAATCAAAGTAATGCCATCCATGCTCATATCATCGATACGGCCTACGAAAGGACTAACGAAGGTAGCACCGGCACGAGCGGCCAAGAGAGCCTGGTTAGCGGAGAAGATCAAAGTAACGTTGGTTTTGATGCCTTCTTTAGAAAGAATGGAAACGGCTTTGAGACCTTCTTCCGTCATAGGAACTTTGATGACAACGTTTTTGCCCAATTTTACGAGCTCATGAGCTTCTTTAACCATTTCAGGTGCTTCGGTAGCAATAACTTCAGCACTTACAGGGCCGTCAACGAGTTCGGCAATCTGTTTGATTACTTCTTTAAGATCGCGTTTTTCTTTAACAATCAAAGAAGGGTTAGTCGTTACACCGGCAACGAAGCCCATTTCATAAGCGGCTTTAATTTCATCAAAATTGGCAGTATCAATAAAAATTTTCATAGGAACTCCTTTTTAAAAACACTGTAGACCGTTGAATTATATACACTCCGGAAGATTTGCCTCAGTTTAGCCGAAACAAGTCGTTGCAACTACATCGGCGGTTTCCGAAATTGCATAGGTGAAGGTCTGACGTACGTCAGACCTTATGCCTTATACTTCTATTTTACAGGTTTAATTACTTCTGCGCCACCCATATATGGCTGTAAAACTTTAGGAATGCGAACGGAGCCGTCAGCTTCTTGGAAGTTTTCCAAAATAGCAGCTACGGTACGACCTACAGCCAAACCGGAACCGTTTAAAGTATGAACGAATTCAGGTTTGCTCTTCGCATCACGACGGAATTTGATGTTACCGCGGCGTGCTTGGAAATCGGTCATGTTGGAGCAGGACGAAATTTCACGGTAGCAATCCTGAGCCGGCATCCAAACTTCTACGTCATAGGTTTTAGCGGAACCGAAGCCGATATCACCGGTGCAAAGGGTGATTACGCGATGCGGTAATTCCAATAAACGCAATACTTCTTCCGCATTATCCGTCAAGGATTCGAGTTCCTGATAAGATGTTTCAGGGGTAGCGAATTTTACCATTTCAACTTTGTTGAACTGATGCTGACGAATGAGACCGCGTGTATCGCGACCGGCCGAACCGGCTTCCGCACGGAAACAAGCAGTGAAGGCCGTGTAGTATTTAGGCAATTCATCGATGCTCAAAATTTCGCCCGCATGGAAGTTAGTAAGGGTAACTTCAGCGGTCGGAATGAGGAAGTATTCCGTATTTTCTACTTTATACATATCTTCAGCGAACTTAGGTAATTGCCCGGTGTTAGTCAAAGTCTGACGTGTTACCATGTACGGTGTCATCATTTCAGTGTAACCCTGCTGTTCCGTATGAAGGTCGAGCATGAAGTTGATTAAAGCACGTTCCAAACGAGCACCGAGGCCTTTGTAGAATGTGAAACGGGCACCACTTTCTTTAGCGGCACGTTCCCAGTCTAAAATATCGAGGCTTTCGCCTAAATCCCAGTGAGCCTGGATAGGGAAATCGAATTCACGAGGTTTGCCCCAACGACGCATTTCAGGGTTGTCATTTTCATCTTCCCCTACCGGTACGGAGGCATCGCACATATTTGGCAACATGAGGGCAATGTTTTGGAGTGAAGATTCAGTTTCACGAATTTTGCCGTCAAGCTCAGCAATTTTGTCGCCCACTTTCTGCATTTCCGCAATTTTATCGTCCGCATTTTCTTTATTGCGTTTTAACGCGCTGATTTCTGCGGTTACTGAGTTGCGCTGTGCTTTTAATTGTTCTACTTCTTGAATTAAATCCTTGCGCAAATCATACAATTTGGCAAAGTTTTCCAAATCGCCGGTAGTATGGCGATTGTCCAAGTTTTGCTGTACTGCTTCCAGATTTTCTCTTACGAAACGTAAATCTAACATATCCATAACCTCTTACTTAAAATGCGTGCCCAATGGCACAATGTATTATTAATTACACTTAATCATACCACATCTGAATAGTTTTTGCCATGAAAAAAAGTGGCCACGCATATTACGTGACCACCATACAGTGTTTCAGTATAAAATTATATCTTACTTATTCAGCTTTGTCAGCTTCTTCAGCTTCAACAGCTTTAGCTTCCGTTTCCGGTTTCATAAGTGGGAATAACAATACGTCACGGATAGAAGCGGAATCAGTTAAGAACGTAACGAGACGGTCGATACCGATACCGAGTCCGGCTGTTGGCGGTAAACCGTATTCCAAAGCAGTTACGAAGTCTTCATCCATACGGTGAGCTTCATCGTCACCGGCGGCACGTTCCTGTAACTGTTTTTCAAAACGTTGACGCTGATCGATTGGGTCGTTCAACTCGGAATAACCGTTTGCCAATTCACGACCGTATACGAAGGCTTCGAAACGTTCGGTAGTCAATGGTTTTTCACGGTTCTGTTTAGCCAATGGAGAAATTTCCAAAGGATGACCGTAAACGATGGTTGGCTCAATCAAGTTTTCTTCTACATAGTCTTCGAAGCAAAGATTGATGATCTTGCCGATACCGTCGCGGTCCGTGTATTCTACATTCAAGCGGTCCGCAATAGCGCGCGCTTCTTCCAAGGTTTCAACGGCGTCAAAGTCTTCACCGGTGTACTTCTTGATGCCTTCCTGCATCGTAATACGGTTCCAAGGCGGCGTCAAATCAATTTCAGTGCCCTGGTAGTTGATTTTAGTTGTACCGAGAACTTCCTGTGCACAGTAAGCCACGATGTTTTCAGTCAACATAATGGCATCTTCGAAGTTGCCGTAAGCCTGGTAAGATTCCATCATGGTGAATTCAGGGTTATGGCGATTGTCGATACCTTCGTTACGGAAGGAACGGTTAATTTCGAATACGCGTTCCAAACCGCCTACGATAAGGCGTTTTAAGTGCAATTCAGGGGAAATACGCATGTAAATGTCGATATCAAGCGCATTGTGATGGGTAATGAACGGACGCGCCGCCGCACCACCCGGAATAGCGTGGAGCATTGGTGTTTCCACTTCCATGAACTGATGAGCGTTCATGTACTGGCGCATTTTAGCCACGATTTGGGTGCGTTTAATAAAAGTATCGCGCACTTCCGGATTTACAATCAAATCCACATAGCGTTGACGATAGCGAAGTTCCGTATCTTTTAAGCCATGCCATTTTTCAGGTAACGGACGCAAAGATTTGGAAAGCAATGTAAGTTTGTTAACTTTAATGGTGATTTCGCCCATGTGTGTGCGGAATACATGGCCTTCGATACCTACGATATCGCCCATGTCGAGCATTTTCACATGTTTATAAACATCTTCACCTAAAATATCTTTACGCAAGTAGATCTGAATATCACCGGTTAAATCACGAATATTGGCAAACGCCGTTTTACCGTGGGATCGAATCGTCATAAGACGACCGGCTACGGTTACCGGCTGATCTTCAAAATCACGGAAGTTGTCTTTTATTGTTGCCGCATGCTGCTGTACTACAAAACGCTGGCCAAAAGGATACACTCCGTCTGCCTCGTATTGCGCAAGCTTATCGCGACGAATTAACATTTGATCATTTAATTCCTGCTGTTGTTCTTGTACTGTAGTCGCTTTTTCTTCGCTCACTTACATGGCCTCCTAACTTCATCTGCTCAAATACGGTATTACTTATAGTATAACAGTTTTGAGCCCATTTTTGGTATATTTTATTGGCTGCCACCTTATTAGCTGGCTACTGCCGTATTAGCTGATTGCTAAAATTTTGAAAGTCGCTACACCATCCGGTGTATTTACTTCAACGGTAGCACCTTTTTTCTTACCGAGAATAGCGCTGCCTACCGGCGATTCATTGGAAATACGATTGTTGAAAGGATCCGCTTCGGAGGAACCTACAATTACATAATCCAATTCTTCGTTAAATTCTTCGTCTAATAATTTAACTTTACTGCCCACGGATACTACGTTTTTGCGAGTTTTTTCGTCAATAATTTTAGCCGTGTTGATTTTATTTTCTAATTCAATGATATGACCTTCGATAAAAGCCTGTTCATTTTTTGCATCATCATATTCAGAGTTTTCACTGATGTCGCCATATTCGATAGCTGTTTTAATACGCTGTGCTACTTCAATACGACGAACAGATTTGTAATGAGCTAATTCTTCTTCAAGTTTCTTAAGACCTTCTGCGGTTAACAGTGTTTCTTTAACTTCTGCCATAATAGGACTCCTCTTCCAATAGTTGTTTAGCTATAAAGAAAAAGTGTCATACACTGACACCTTTGCTTTACATCACATATTTTTACGCTTTTTACGTAATTTACGTAATATTATAACAATAATTTTACTGCATTGTCAATTTTACTACAGTGCAATTTTACTGCCTTGTCAATTCGGCAGCATACGTGGCAATGGCCTCTTTAAAGGCTGCTTCCGTATATAATGTATTGATTCGATTACGCCATTTAGCCGACTCCGGCAGGCCTTTAATATACCAGCCTGCATGGGTACGAATTTCACGGACACCAAGAGCCGTGCCCTTGTATTTACACAAGAGTTCAAAATGACGCAATAACATGTTCAAACGTTCATGAGCTGTTGGTTTCGGCAACAAAGTACCGTTAGCCAAATACTGATTCACTTCGTTAAAAATCCATGGGTTCCCCTGGGCACCGCGACCGATGAGTACCGCGTCGCAACCTGTTTCATCAAGTAGCGCTTTAGCGGATAAAGCATCCACCACGTCACCGTTCCCCATTACGGGAATCTGCAACGCCTCTTTTACTTCTTTAATATAGGACCAATCGGCATGCCCCATGTACATCTGCTCCCGCGTACGGCCGTGAACAGCTACGGCGGCAACGCCAACCGATTCAATACGCTTTGCAAAATCGAGTACATTCTTGGATGTATCATCCCAACCGAGACGCATCTTAACAGTCACAGGCACCGAAACAGCCTTAACGGCGGCTTCCGCCACACGGGCTGCCAAATCCGGTGTTTTCATAAGAGCTGAACCGTCGCCGGATGATACTACTTTTTTAACCGGACAGCCCATATTGATATCCACAATATCGGCACCAGCGCGCTCCACCACTTGCGACGCCAAAGCAATCGCTTCCGGGTCGGAGCCGAAAATTTGCATCGATACGGGATGTTCCACATCCTCCATAAAGAGTAAATCTTTCGTATGCTCATTTTCGTATTTAATGCCCATGGCGCTCACCATTTCGGTGCACACCAAAGCGGCGCCGTGCTCTTTTGCAAGGAGCCGATACGCAATATCGCTGACCCCCGCCATGGGAGCCAGCACAGCCCGACCGGTAATCGGCACATTGCCGATATACCAGGTCGAATTATTTATTTCGTTCATACAACAATCGTAATCCTTCTAGGGTCAACATAGGCTCGATATAATCGATAACGTCCGTTTCCGCATCGATTAAATGAGCCAAACCGCCGGTGGCAATGACCTTTACACCTTCCGGCATTTCTTTTTTCATGCGCGCCACGATGCCTTCCACCTGACCCACATAACCGAAGAGAACACCGGATTGCATGGAGGTTACCGTGCTTTTACAAATAACCTGACCCGGATTTTTCACTTCAATACGAGGCAATTTAGCGGCACGCTGGAAGAGGGCTTCCGCCGAAATCTGCACGCCCGGTGAGATAGCACCGCCGATATAATCGCCGTTTGCCAAAATGGCGCAATAAGTTGTGGCCGTACCAAAATCGATAACGATTAACGGACCGCCGTACTTTTCATAAGCCGACACAGCATTAACAATGCGGTCTGCCCCCACTTCGCGGGGATTATCGTATTTAATGGCCATGCCGGTTTTGGTGCCGGGCCCTACAATAATCGGTTTAACATTAAAATAGCGCAGGCAAACGCGCTCCAATGTAGGCATCAACGGTGGAACTACCGATGAAATAATAATTGCCTCAATGTCGTTGATATTGACTTGGCGATCGTGAAAAAACAAGTTCATCAACAATACGCCATATTCGTCGGTCGTACGGACGCGGTCCGTGGAAATTCGCCAATGACCGACCAATTCTTTCTTTTTATATACGCCGAGTACAATATTGGTGTTACCTACATCAACCACTAATAACATGTTTATGTCAGCCTCCTACTTTATGTGCTGGTCGTATGGACACGTCACCGGCCACCACTCGTTCTACGGAGCCATCAGCACGTTCTATCATAAGATTGCCATCGCGATCAAGGTCGATGGCTTTACCTTCATACGTATTGCCCGGAGCACGTACTTCTACGTCCTGCCCCAAAGTAATACTGAATTCCTTCCATTCTGCCAAAGTGCTGTCAAACCCTTCAGCCAACACTTTATTATACTGCATTTCCATCTCTTGTAAAATAATATTTAATGCCTGTCGGCGATCAACTTCAACGCCTTCCATGGCAAACGATGTCGCTACATCTTTAATAAATTCAGGCAATTCATCCTGTGTACTGCCCGTATTAATGCCGATACCCATGACAATATACGAGATGGCTTCCATGGTACCGTTCATTTCAGTTAAAATACCCACTAATTTACGGCCGTTTACCAAAATATCATTCGGCCATTTAATCCCTGCTGTATTGAGGCCTAAACGGCGGAATGCTTTAATGAGCGCCACCGCCGCCATGAGCGTACATTTTGGAGCTTCAATCGGCAAGAAAGAAGGGCGCAATACGATACTGAACCAAAGGCCTTTGCCATATGGTGAAAACCATCCGCGATTTAGACGACCGCGACCGGCTACCTGTTCTTCCGCTACTACTACAGTGCCCTCCGGCGCACCTTCCGTGGCCAATTGACGGGCTGCTGCGTTACTGGATTCAAGACTTGGTACATAGTGATAATTGCGTCCGAATGTTTTTGTCGTCAAAACCGATTCCATTTCAAGGGGACTCATTAAATCGGGCTCATCCACCAAGCGATAACCTTTTTTAGTGAATGATTCAATAGTATACCCTTTTTTACGCAAAGCTTCAATATGTTTCCAAATAGCCGTACGCGAAACTTTGCACCGTTCCGACATGCGTTGGCCTGATACAAATTCACCTTTATTCTCACGAAGCAGCTCTAATATTGCATCTCTCATCCTAATTGATGCCTCCTTTATGAAAAAGGGCCGCCTTACCGGCGGCCCTATGCCAATCGGTGTATACCGATTATTATTTGTTTGTGTCAGATGTGTCGCCGTTAGTTGTACCGGAATTTGCCCCTTCAGATTCGGTGGCAATAGCATCAGGAACGATAATTCCCGCTGCTTCCAAGGCACTCTTAGCGCCATTTACTTCCACTGTATTTGGGTCCGTAATAGTTCCGTATTTATACAAGTTCTCGATTTGAGTATGGTCAATTGTTTCTTCTTCCAAGAGCACATTCGCCATATTGTGCAAGAACTCGATATTATCGGATAACAACTGCATTACGTCATTATAGGCTTCCGAAACAATTTTATGCATTTCCGCATCAATTTTTTCGGCTACCGCTTCACCATAGTTGCGTTCATGGCCAAGGCTGCGGCCTAAGAACACCTGTTCCTGATGTTCGCCGAATACGAGTGGTCCCAATTCATCACTCATACCGAGGCGCGTAATCATATGACGAACGATGTTGGTAACTTGCTGTAAATCGCCGGACGCACCGCTACTGATTTCTTTCAATACGAGTGCTTCCGCACAACGACCGCCCAAGGCTACACGGATACGTGCGAGCATCTGGGATTTTGTCATATAATTCTGTTCTTCCACAGGTAACATCATGGTGTAACCGCCGGCACGACCGCGCGGAATAATTGTTACTTTGTGAACCGGATCGGCATCAGGCAACAAATGAGCCACGATGGCATGACCGGATTCATGATATGCCGTCAAACGACGTTCTTTGTCGCTTACTACATGACTGCGACGTTCCGGACCGTAACTTACTTTTTCACTGGCTTCTTCCAAATCGGCCATAGTAACTTGTTTACGATTCTGACGAGCAGCCAACAAAGCAGCTTCATTCAACAAGTTGCTCAAATCGGCACCGGTAAAGCCCGGAGTCTTTTTGGCAATTGTGCGTAAATCCACATCCTCTGCCAACGGTTTGTTGCGAGCATGTACTTTTAAGATAGCTTCACGACCGCGTAAATCAGGTTTATCTACGGTTACCTGACGGTCGAAACGACCCGGACGAAGTAAAGCCGGATCCAAGATATCAGGTCGGTTGGTAGCGGCAATGGTAATAATACCTTCGTTAGCACCGAAACCGTCCATTTCAACGAGTAACTGGTTCAACGTCTGTTCACGTTCATCATGACCGCCGCCGAGACCGGCACCACGTTGACGACCTACCGCATCAATTTCGTCGATGAAAATGATACAAGGCGCATTCTTCTTAGCTTGTCCGAAAAGGTCACGTACACGAGAGGCACCGACACCAACGAACATCTCTACGAAGTCGGAACCACTGATGCTGAAGAACGGTACGCCCGCTTCCCCGGCTACGGCACGAGCCAATAAAGTTTTACCTGTGCCCGGAGGTCCGAATAAAAGAACACCTTTAGGGATTTTCGCGCCGATAGCATTAAATTTGCCCGGATTGCGCAAGAATTCTACAACTTCTTCCAATTCCTGTTTAGCTTCATCCGCACCGGCTACATCTTTGAAGGTTACGTTAACCTTGCCTTCGCCCTGCATTTTAGCACGACTTTTGCCAAAGTTCATAACGCGACCGCCACTGCCCTGCGTCTGCTGCATGATAAAGAACCAAACACCAATCAACAAGAAGATTGGCAATACAGAGCTCAATAAGCCCATCCACCAGGAAGGTTGTTCCGGTGGTTTTGCAGTGATTTGTACTTCATTTGTAGTCAGCTGATTCATTAAAGTAGGATCAGTCGGAGCATAGGTACTGAACTCCGTACCGTTCTTAAGCTTACCAACAATGGCATGGTTATCCGTAATGGTAATACTGTCTACTTTCTTCTGCGTTACATACTGTAAAAAGCTGGTGTAACTAATCTCTGACTTTGCCGTATTTGTACTGGAAAACGAATTGATAACTGTAGCCGCTGCCACAATAATCAAAATGTACAACAGTGCATTTTTCATAAAACGACCCAATCTATTACCCCTTTCAAAATGTCTCAATATGATTTATTTATCATCACTATATCGAAAAAATATATTCTGATAAACATATTACCATATTTTAGGTTAACATACAATGCATTTGTAATTTATATTGATTATTGTCTATATTTATTTTGATGTGTATACTTCTTCTTTAAGTACGCCGATATATGGCAAATTACGGAATCTTTCAGCGTAATCCAAGCCGTAACCGACTACGAAATAATCAGGAATCACAAAGCCCTGATAATCTACGTGCACGTCTACCGTGCGGCGATCCGGTTTGTTCAGTAACGCTACCAAACGAACGCTTTTAGCGTTACGGGATTTTAAGTTTTCCAATAAATAGTGAAGTGTATTGCCTGTATCTACAATATCTTCAACAACAATGACATGCTTGCCTTCTACCGGTTTGTCCAAGTCTTTCATAATGCGCACTACACCGCTGCTTACGGTGCTGTTGCCATAGCTGGAGCAAGAGATAAAATCTAATGCTACATTGCCTTCAATGGCACGTGCCAAATCGGCAAAGAATACTACGGCCCCTTTTAATACGCACACGAGAACTACGTCCTCGCCTTTATAATCAGCAGAAATCTGTTTGCCCAGTTCGGCAACCCGTTCCCGCAAGGCTTCTTCAGTGATTAATACTTCCTTAATGGAATCTAACATTTACTTTTCCTCCTCGATAGAACAAGCCCAATATTCACTCGTTTGCTCATCCCACACAATTGTGGTCGTCTTCGGCTGCACTTTTGAAAAAACTACCTTATCACCGCATACAAACCATAAAGCATCCCGCTCCTCAGTCGGCACTTTACGATCTATGAGCCAGTCTTTCAGCTTTTTATGGCCCCATATACGACCGTCGCGACGCGTCAACACTATACGGTCACCGGCCTTACGCTGTCGAATTTCAGGGCCCTTAGCTGCCAATCGGCGCGGAATTAACAGATTCTCTCCGTTTTTTAAAGGCATCGGCTCCACCGCCGGCCCTGCCCATGTAAGTGCTCGTAATTCCCTTATGCGATATTGAGTCATTTTCAAATCAAATGCTACTAAACGTCCAATTTGTATTATATCATATTGCGCCGCAACCTTCACCTGTGAACACATAAATTGTTTTCTTTTTTTGCCCTTTACCACTTGTCTGAGTTCGGCTACATGAGCACCGGAGAAAGTATTTTTTATGTCAAAAAGACCAAACACATATCGCCACAAACGATAAAATAAAGCATCCGGCAAAGCGGCCACTTCATTTCGCTTTAACTCTATATACGGCGTGCCCGATTCTTTTTTGGTACACACAATGCACAATTCGTTAAATTTTCGCTTTGCTTCAGCGGTCAAAAAAGCCTCATCCTGCCCCATATGCTCACCTAACCGAGCCAATGTTGCCACAATATTAGGATTAAACTCTTTTAATAAAGGCAGCACTTCCAGTCTCAAACGGTTGCGCATATAAATAGGCTCGTCATTTGTCTTGTCGTGAGCAAAGGGCAACACCAATGCCTTCACATACGCTAAAATCTCTTCTTTCGTAACGCCTAAGAAGGGGCGCCAAAGATCGTCCGCGATTACTTGCATGCCGGTGAGCCCGGCCGTACCGCTGCCGCGAATGAGATGAGCCAAAATAGTTTCCGCCTGGTCGTTTTCATGATGAGCCGTGGCAATATAATCGTAACCTTCAGCTTGGCAAATGCTTCTGAAAAACTCATAGCGCAAACGGCGACCGGTCGTTTCGACAGATTCACCGGATTGCTCGGCCGCCGCGACTGCATCAATAGTGAGGGGATAGAACGGTAAGTCATGGGCCTTCGCATAATGCGCTACCATAGCCAGCTCGGCTTTACTTTCAACTCGCAAGGAATGGTCTACACAGGCCACACCGATTGCGAGAGCCGCCTCAGTGCCCTCACCTTTAGTAGCCATAAGCCAATGCAAAAGCGCCATCGAATCGGGCCCGCCGGAACAAGCTACCAGTACTTTACTGTCTGGTGGCACCGTACCATGCTTTTGGGCAAAGGCTGCTACTTTATTTTCAAAGGATGCAATAATAAGCTCCTTCTTTTCAATGTTAACCATGTGTCCACCTCCCTTCTCACTATCTTTTCAGCACTATATATTTATTTCACCAAATGTTGTTGCATTCCTTCCATGCCGTCTCGTTCACTCACGATAACATGAGGAATTTCGTGCCAATCCATGAAGGATGTTAAAATTTCGGCGCCGGCCACAATAATATCCGCTCTGGTAGCCGGTAAGCCCGGTACCTGTAACCGCTCTTCCGGCGTCATATAACGAAGTTCCAAAATCATGCCTTCAATAACGGCACGCGTCAACTGATGCCCCTGAATGAGGCCCGGATTATATTCCGTCATTTTAAGATGCATAGCCGCCAAGGTCGTAGCCGTGCCGCCTACAGCAATGAACTCGCCAAAAGGTCCTTCGATTGGCAACGGATCAAACCAAGGCCGCGTCTCCTGCCACACTTCCTGAGGACCTTCATCGGAACGTTCTTTGAGACGTACCGCTCCAATCGGGTAAGAACGATTCCAGTAGGCCCCTTCGGCTGTACCGAGCGCGATTTCCGTACTGCCCCCGCCGATATCGATTAAACCGAAATGGCGTTCATCACCGGGGAATGAGCTTATAGCGCCGGCAAATCCGAGAGCCGCCTCTTCTTCACCGGTAATCACATTCGGCTCCATCGGACAAACTTTAACCGCCTCTGCCATGAATGCCTCACCGTTAGAAGCTTCACGCACGGCACTGGTGGCCACCCCTACTACACGAGTAGCGCCATAACTTCCGATTAGCCCTTGGATTTCTTTTAACGCATCCAAACTACGCGTCATAGCCTCTTCGGTCAATTGACCATCTGCCGCTCTTTTACCGAGGCGCGTAGTCCAAAGGCGTTTCGGCTCATTGTGCCACTCTTTACCGTCATAGGTGCCGAGCAACAAACGTAACGAATTGGAGCCTAAATCAACGATTGCCGCTTTTACTGTTGTATCTGCCATAGTTTTCCTCCAAAATATACCGGAACTATAAGTTAATCATCAATCATCAATCATCAATCACAATCACAATCACAATCACAATCACAATTAAAATCACAATCACAATTAAAATATAATGCCAACCGGCTATAAATAAAAAGATGATGCGAAGCTTCGCATCATCTCACTGTTTAATCTCTGCGACCTCCACGACCGCCACGTTTGGATTCGGTATTTCGTTTTAAATCCGTCAATCGTTCTTCGCTGTCTTTTAAGAAACGACTCATTTTATCTTCAAAGGACATACCGCCGCTTTTGCGTTCAAAAGAATTACGGCGATTACCATCGTGAGCACTGCGAGCATGCCCGTCATGCTGGCGTGGGCGGAACTCGCGTTCTCTAGGTTCACGATTCTCAGTCTTTGGCGCTCTTGGCGCAGCTTCCGGTTTAGGTGATGTTTGCTTAATCGATAAGCTAATCTTACCTTTTTCATCCACACTCAAAACTTTAACCTTAACTGTGTCTGCTTCTTTAATAAAATCCGAAATATTTTCCACATATTCATTCGCAACTTCTGAAATGTGCACCAAACCCGTTTGTTTGTTACCTAAGTCCACAAACGCACCAAATTTCGTGATCCCCGTAACAGTGCCTTCAAGAACACTACCTACTTCAATGGCCATGCTAACCCAATGTCCTCCTAAAATTACTAAAAACGTTGTGCCGTAATACATGCACACTAGTTTAATTATATAGGGCTTTGAAAAACCTTGTCAACTGATATTTAACGAATGTACAACTTACATAAGAATAAATTATAGCCCCGTAAAAATGCCGTAAATACACTGCTCGCGTACCGATTTTTCAGTTTCCTATTTCACATACGGTACTTCGCCCGGTTTTACCAAACCCAATTCATCCCGTGCTACTCCTTCAATCTCTTTTGGATCCTGAAGACGCTGTTTATCCTGTTCCAGTGCTTCATTGCTCTTCTTCAATTCTTCGATTTGAAGTTGTAACTGATGCTGCTGTTGTTTGATAACATAAATATCATACATCGTGCGCAAAATAAAGATAAGACCCAACGCAAGTATAATGATTTGTGCCCACATTATAATTTTATTACGTTTCGGTCGTTCCCTATGGCCCGCACGAGGGCCTTTTTTTATCTCCTCTGCCATATTCTAGTCCTCATCGTCACGTACTGCTTGAATGAGCCTATTATAACATCAATATCGAAACTCATCAATGAATCATTACCTTCATGTCAGCCAAATAAATTTACCCATTTATTCGCTGCCGTGGTCTAGTGATTTCACCGCTTGAGTATGCCCATATTCCTTACAATTATGCTTCGTCCAATTCTTTTATTCTGTCCCCAATAGCCTGCCCCTGAAAAATAAAGTTGGGATACAATTCACTGAGCGGCACTAAAACAAACGCCCTGTCCCACAAATAAGGATGAGGAATCGTCAGTGTTTCACTTTGCACCTCTATGAGGCGTCCGTCTTCTTTTTCAGCCCACACGATATCGAGATCAAGTGTACGGGGCCCCCAATGAACCAATCGTTCTCGGCCGGCCGCTTTTTCAAGCGCCTGCATCACCTGCAGCATGGCTTCCGGCACCAAAGTAGTCACAACTTTACAGGCTCCGTTTAAAAACGGCCCCTGATTCGTGTTACCCCAAGGCGCCGTTTCCAGCCATTTGGATGGCGTCACCGACTCAATATTTTCATGACGCCGCAAACCCTCAATGGCATTGGCCAAATATTGCTCACGGTCACCTAAATTAGATCCCAAACTGAGATAATAGATATATTTCATCAAAAAGTCTCACCTACATTTGACCTCGCGTAATGGTAATTTCCGCATAATCCAGCATGCCCGGAATCGGCACGGCCGGTTTACGAATGGCCACAGCGAGACCGATAATGCCGCGATAATTATTCCATAATTCATCGGCAATCAAAGTACCCACTTTTTCCAATAATTTCTGCGGTTCCCCCGTCACGACACGTTCCACCGTATTATATACCTCTACATAATTAATGGAATCCGCCAAATCGTCGGACTGACCGGCTTTAGTCAAATCGATTAAAATCGTTACATCCACAAAAAAACGCTGGCCCTGACTGTTTTCCGATTCCAAGTTCCCATGATACCCGAAAAAGCCCATATTTTTTAAAACAATCTTATCCATTAGAACTCTCCTCTCAGCAAGGCATCCGCTACGGTCAATGCTTTTTTGTGCATATCTACATTGTGCACGCGCACCATATCTATCCCCTGAATTAAGCCCGTAATACAAGCGGCCACAGTGCCCTCGTCACGTTGATCCGGCGGGCAATCATTGAGCATGGCCCCGATAAAACGCTTACGACTCGGCGCCAACAAAACAGGGTATTCATAGGCCGTCAATTCGCCGAGACGCTGCATAACCTCAATATTCTGCTCGCCCGTTTTGCAAAAACGACCGATGCCCGGATCAAGCCAAATGTTCTGCGGTAAAATTCCTTCTTTTAAGGCAATGTCCACAGACGCAAAGAAAAAGGCTTTCATGTCTTCGATGATATCGCCGTAATTCGTATCGTTCTGGTTGTGCATGATGATAACCGGCACCTTGTGTTTAGCCGCTACGGCCGCAATATCGGGGTCGTAACGAAGACCCCAAATATCGTTGAGGATATGAGCCCCATGGGACAGTGCATAATCCGCCGTTTCCGCCCGATAGGTATCAATGGAAATCGGCACCTTGGTGGCTTCCAATACAGGACCCAAGAGCGCCTCCATACGGCTGATTTCTTCTGCCACCGAAATATGCGTATGACCGGGACCGGTCGATTCTACGCCAAGGTCGATTAAATCGGCGCCCTGCATTTCCATTTCACGAGCATGCGCGATAGCCGCTGTCGGTGTATTATATTTGCCACCGTCGGAGAATGAATCGGGGGTTCCGTTTAAAATTCCCATAATCAAGGTACTGTTATTGAGCACCAACGTTCTACCGTCGTCCCATTTATAACTGCGTCGTTTGAACATCCGTTGAACCTCCTAAAATAGTCAAAGCTTCTTCCCGAAGCTGTCCCGTCCGGCTTAACACGCCGCGACATTCCATGGTTACAACGGCCGTTTCTTGTTGCAACTCGCCTTTAATAAGCATACACAAATGTGTTGCTTTAATGCGTACCATCACGCCTTCCGCTTCCAAATCCGTCTCCAAAGCCGTCGCAATCTCACGAGTCATGCGCTCCTGGAGCTGCGGCCGATGGGCAAACAAGTTCACCAAATCACTGAGCTTACTGAGCCCTGCTACACGACCATCCTTCGGTTGGTAAATAATATCGGCAGTGCCGAAAAAAGGCATCAAATGATGTTCACATACAGAATAGAAAGGAATATTCGTTACCGCTACCAAGCCTTTGTACTCGGTAGGGAAAATATCGCCCCAAATCTCAGCGCTGGACTTATTCATGCCGGCAAACAACTCTTCATATAAACCGGCCACCCGTTGCGGCGTTTTCTCCATATCAGCCGCTTTTAAATCAATGCCCAAGGCTGTTAAAAACTGTGCAACACCCTCGCTGGCCTGTTCTTTCATGACAAGACCTCCTATACGATTTTAGTCGTCCACGATTCCACGTTCCACTCATCGGTAATCCAAGAGCGATAAAACTCCGGCTCATGGCTGACTACCAAAATCGTTCCTTTAAAACGACGTAACGCATCGGCCAATTCTTCCTTGGCGGCTACGTCCAAATGATTCGTCGGTTCGTCCAAAACCAACACATTGTACGGCTCCTGCATCAATTTGCAGAGTCGTACTTTTGCATTTTCACCGCCCGACAAGACGCGCATCTGACTTGTAATGTGCTCGTTGGTTAGCCCGCAACGAGCCAATGCTGCCCGTACTTCCGCATTCGTCATGGCCGGATATGCATTCCAAATATAATCAAGTGCTGTCATATCATTATGAGCACTGTCTTCCTGTTCAAAATAGCCCACTTGTAAAAAGTCGCCTCGTTCCACCTCACCGGCAAAGGGTTTGATTAACCCCAACAATGTTTTGAGAAGCGTTGTTTTGCCGAGACCATTCACACCGCGTACGGCAATTTTCTGGTTTCGTTCAAGCACCACATCCACCGGTTTAGTCAAGGCCGAATCATAACCAAGCACCAAATCTTTGGCGCTTACTACGAAGCGGCTAGGCGTACGGCCTTCTTTAAAACCAAAGGACACTTCCAAATGAACCTTCGGTTTGTCCAAAATCTCCATTTTCTCTAAGCGCTTAGCCCTGGAATTGGCCATGCCGCGCGTCGCCACGCGAGCCTTATTACGCTGAATGAAGTCTTCCATGCGGGCAATTTCCTGTTGCTGCCGCTCATAGGCTTTCACCGCTTGCGCACGCTGCACTTCATAAGCTGCAAGGAACTGTTCGTAGTTCCCCGTATAACGCGTCAACTGCGCCTGTTCGATGTGATAAATCACATTGACTACGGAATTTAAGAACTCCATATCATGAGAGATGAGGATAAAGGCGTTTTCATAATTTTGCAAATAATTCTTAAGCCACTCAATATGCTCCACGTCCAAATAGTTGGTCGGTTCATCCAAGAGCAATATGGTCGGTTTTTGCAATAAGAGCTTCGTCAATAATACCTTCGTACGCTGACCGCCGCTCAATTCGTTAACGAGACGGTCGAGACCGATGTCTACAAGCCCGAGGCCCTGCGCCGTGCGCTCGATGGTGGCATCGATTTCGTAAAAACCGCGGTGCTCCAACTCTTCCTGCCACTCACCGGTTTTCTCCAAGAGCTCATTCATGCGCGCTTCGTCACAGTCCGTCATCTCCATGTAAGCGGCCTGTAACTCTTTATCCAATTCAAATAAATCGCTGAACGCATCGCGTAGCACGTCGCGTATAGTCTGCCCTTCGGCCAATACGCTATGCTGATCCAAATAACCTACGGTACCCTTATTGGACCATTGCACCGTGCCTTCATCAGGCAAAATTTTACCGGTTATAATATTTAAAAACGTAGACTTACCTTCGCCATTAGCGCCGATTAAGCCAACATGTTCACCTTTTAATAGTCGAAACGACGCATCATCCAAAATTTGACGGGCGCCGAAGCCATGCGTCACATGTGACACCGTTAGTACACTCATCAGTCATCTCCCAACCGCTCATCTAATGTAAAAGCCGTCTCTAAAAAGACGGCTTAATTTAATCATATATATTTTACCCTTATTTTACAGCTCTGTCAAATCGCGACCATACTGCCACCAATGGCGTAGTGCGGTAAGCGCCATAATATGCGCCCCTTTTTGAATCATAGCGAGCCCCTCCGGTGAACCGGCGCGGGCCGCAAATTCCGGTGTATGAAGACCCATGTTTTCACCGATGGCCAAAGTCAATTGTACCGTCGGTGCCACATGGGACACATTGCCCATGTCGGTGCTTCCTTCCGCCACATCATTGGGAAGCATCGTCGGTGTGGCGCCCCACTCCGTCATGACCTGTTGCGCTAAATCACGCCAAGTTCGGTCTTCGCGCAAGTCTTTAAACAGCGGTTCATAGTGGCGAAGCTTAACTTCGGCACCTTTCGCTTTGGCAATTTCAAGGGCCTTAGCTTTTACGGTTGGCAAAACAATCTCTTCTAAAAACTCCACCGTATGGGCTCTGACGGTCATGTGTAATACAGCTTCAGCGGGAATCATGTTCGGCGCTTCACCCGCTTCGGTGAAGATTTGACCGATAACCACTTCATCGCCCCACTGCGCTTTTAGCTCATTCACCGCAGCATATAAAGCAACCGCACAATCCAAGGCATTAATACCCCTGTCTTCTAAATCCGCCACATGAGCGGAACGACCGATAAATTTCACTTCCAACGGGTGACTGGCCAAAGAAGAACCGCCCAGCTCATTTACATCCGCCGGATGTGTCAACAAAGCACCGGCATAGCCGTTAAATACGCCTGCATCGGCCATAAAGACTTTGCCCCCTACGGTCTCTTCGGCGGGACAACCGAAGAAGGTGGTCAATGCTTCCGGTACAGCCGCCGCAAAACCGATGGCCGCCCCGATGCTCATGGCCGCAATCAAATTATGACCGCAGCCGTGACCAAGCCCCGGCAAGGCATCATATTCACCGAGAAAAGCCATTTTATAGGCACTGTCCGAATTCCCTTTATCCGCTTTAAGGGATGTGGCAAGCTCCGGAATGCGGCCGTCACTGACGTCCGTCTTTACTCTGAAATTCCGGTCAGCCAAAAACTTCGTAATAGCAGCCACCGCTTTATGTTCCGTAAGACCTACTTCGGGATTGGCATGTAAATAAGCGGACAAATCGATAAGCGCCTGCTCTATGTTCTGAATGGCTTCGTGAAGGCAAGCTTCACGAGCTGCCAAAGAACCATCATTAGGCAGCTCCGCCACAGCGTTAGCAACCTTTGAATCAGCAATATGGTTCCCCTCCGTTAAATTGGCAATAGGATTCCCCTCCGACAATGCATCAACAGAGTCGGTTGGCTCCGTCATCGGATCCTTTACAAACGAATGCCCCTCACAATAAGGAAACAGCACCAATGTATTGGAAATAGCTCTGAAACTTACATAGCTTCCCAGCGGCAAAGCCTGATGAGGCGTGCCGTGACCGGTTGGTACATAGCAGACAAAAGGTTCCGGTGCATCTTGCGATCGTTCAGCCATCATGTAATCCAATACATGAGCGCCGATTTCATAATCCGGCTCGTCTTCGTCTTCACAGTTTGTAAACGTACCGAGAGCCACCCCTTTAACGCGACTCAGAACGCCTTGACGGCGCAATTGCTGGAGCATTCTATCTATTTTATAAGGCGGTTCACCAATATCCTCCAACAGTAAAATGGCATCGTCCCAATCTTCAAGGGCCGGTGCATAAGGAGTACCGCCTAAGCTGCAAAGAATGGCTAAATTACCACCCATGAGCCTGCCTTCTTCCATATTGGCACCGATAAAGCCCCGTGGCGGCGCCAATAAGGGCTCGATTACGGAAGTTTTACCCTCAAGCAAATCAAATAAGTGAGCTACATCGTTTTCACGCCCCGGTTTTAACCAATCTACGCCCATCGGTCCGTGATAGGTGACCAAACGGCTGTAGCGACCGATGGCCGTATGTAACGCCGTACAATCGCTATACCCCACAAAAGGCTTTTGCCCCTTGCGAATGCCTTCATAATCCAATAAATCCAAATAACGCACTGTGCCGTAACCGCCACGCAAGGCAATTACCGCATCACAATCGGAGTCCGTCATAAAGGTATTAAATTCCGCGGCCTGTTCCTCCGGCGTACCGCCATAGAGACCGTGACGATAACAGGACGCCCCGAATACAGCCTTATACCCCCTGGCTTCAACCAAAGCCTTCAACGCGTCCAGATTTTCTTCCGTTGCCGAGGCCGGCGCCGTAAAGGCCAATGTCATGCCCGGTTGTAACCGTTTTGGCAAAATCCAATCCATCACTACTTCTCCTATCCACTACTCATTGAATATAGCCAATGTACTCATTGGCTATACTCGTTATCTATACACTTTCACTTATTTACGAAAGGCGTGCTTAAACTCTATGGTACCCAAACTTGACCAGTAATAGCCGTCCACCGTATCACGCGCCACATACGGTGTGGTAGTGAAGTAAATCGGCATAACCACAGTGTCATCAAAAATCATAGCTTCCGCTTCATGCATAAGTTCGTTACGCAGTTTCACATCCGTCGTGTTATGAATTCGTTCTATCAAAGCATTATACGCTTCACTGTGATATTGCGCATCATTGGCGGAATCATAGAACACATCGAGGAACGTCTGCGGATCCGCATAGTCACCAATCCACGACGCCCGCGCCACCTGATAATGCCCTTCTTCACGGTTCGCCATGAATACCTTCGTTTCCTGATTCTGAAGTTCTACGGTAGCCCCCAGCTCATTTTTCCAAATAGCCTGTACCGCTTCGGCAATGGCCTTATGCATTTCATTAGTATTATACAAAATCGTCACCGGTGGCAACGGTTTATTCGGTCCGTAACCGGCTTCGGCCAAAAGTTTCTTCGCTTCCGCCACATTATAGGCTACCAAATTGCCCCCTTCGGCTCTAAAATCCTGATTCGTCGCTTCATCAGTCAGTCCCGGCGGCACAAAAGCGTAAGCCGGCGTTTTACCGCCATGCACAATGGTATCTACAATTACTTTGCGGTCGATGACCACGGAAAACGCCTTGCGCACCAATGGATTATCAAACGGCGGAGCCGTTACGTTAAACACATAATAATAGGTCCCCAAGGACGGCGCCACTTTGAAAAGACCAAGCTTCGTCAAACGCTCCTGATCGGCCACGGGCGGCTCTACCATGATATCTACGGCGCCCCCTTCAGCAAGGGTAAGACGGGTGCTTTGAGATTCACTGATAGGCCATTCCATGCCTTTTAACTTAACGGAAGCAGCATCCCAATATTTATCGTTTTTAACAAACTGCAATTCTGCACTGTGTTGCCATTTCACCAGTTTAAACGGTCCGTTGCCGATAAGCGTAGCCGCCGACGTAGCCCAAGTATCAGGTGCCTGCGATACGATGTCTTCACGTACCGGATAGTACGCGTGAAAAGCCGTCAACCCCAAGAAATACGGTGTCGGCGATTCCAAGGTCACCAACAAGGTATGATCGTCAACAGCCTTAACGCCTACATCTTCGGCCTTCGCTTTTTCCGTATTATAAGCTTCGCCGTTTTTCAAAACATAGAGCATAAACGCATTGTTAGCCGCTACTTCGGGATTTAACGCCCGTTTCCACGCATACTCAAAATCATGAGCCGTTACGGGCTTGCCATCGGACCAGGTAGCTTCGGGACGAAGATAGAAAATATAGGTCAACCCATCCGGTGAAATTGTCCACGACTTGGCCACCGCCGGTTCCGGTACATCTTTAGCATTTAATCGGGTAAGGCCTTCAAACACGGCCAGCTCCACGGAAGACTCCGGCAAGGTTGACGATTTAGCCGGGTCCAAAGTGGACGGTTCCTGCTCCAAGGCATAGCGCAAGGTGTCCGGCGGAATCGCCTCGCCGCTGCGACTGCACCCCGTCATGAGTACCAGCCCCATTATTAGTATAAGCAATACACTGTACATCACATATCGTTTCATACGCGACTCCTTATGTGCCGATTAAGGCAATTTATTTTCTAAAAACTCTTTAATACAGCGGCCCATTCGTGCCCCCAACAGTATGCCTTCCGTGTTGGGCACCTTCGAAATAAACACAATGATACCGAAGGTACCTTTAACGAGGGGCAACAAACCGCCATCATGTTCCACATCGTCGAGAACGCCCGTTTTATGGTGAAACACCACGTCTTCTCCCCAGTAAAACGGCAGCTTATCGCGAAACTGCTGACGGCCCAGTAGTTGCCACATTTCGTGACCTAAAGGCCCCGATTCACGCTGAACGTAAATGTACTCATATAAAGTCATGAGGTCCAAGACGGTCATAACATTTTCACGGCCCTCCGCTCGTGCCTTGCTGTCCATCATATAGCGCTTAAGACGCGTAGCCTGTAGGCCTATAGACTCAGCGAATTCGTTAACCGTCGCCATGCCGAGTTTTTTAATCAACAAATTGGTCGCCCAATTATCGCTAAGTACCATCATGAGTCGGCACAGTTCCAAATAGGAAAAACGATGGTTTAAATCGAGTTCCTGCAGGGCCCCGCCACCCAAAACGCGTGGCGACTCTTTAAGACTCATGGTCATATCCAAAGCTAAATCGCCGTCTGCCACTTTTTTAAACAAAGCGGCCATAATAAGCACTTTAATCATACTGGCGCTGGCATGAACCATCGTAATACCGCGACCGGCAATTTCAGCCATATCTTTTTCATCATCAAGACGGGCCACCAAATAGGAAATTTCCCCGTCCGGTGCCATGTCCTGAATTAATTCATCCAACTCTATGCCAAGCCCTTTGCCGGCAAGAATTTTTTCCATACTAAAAACCTCCTAACGCCGCCAACAGGCTACCTTGCGCCCTTCACGCATAACGAGCGGCGGTTTGGCTTCCTTGCATTGACTTGTCACTTCCGGGCAACGCGATGCAAAAGGACAGCCTGTAATATTAGCCAGCGGGCTCGGTACTTCACCGGCCAGCACCGGTCCGATACTCATATGCGGCGCCAACGGCGCATTTAACTGAATCAAGGCCTGTGTATACGGGTGGAGCGGGTTTTCATAAACGGCCTTCGTCGGCCCTTCTTCCACCACAGCGCCCAAATACATAACCGCAATCCGCTGACTGATATAACGAACCATGTTCAAATCATGGGAAATGAATACGTAACTGATACGGCGCTCCGCCTGCAAGTGCTCCAGAAGCGACACAATTTGTACCTGAATAGACACGTCCAAGGCGGAAATCGGTTCATCGCAGATTATACACTGCGGCTCACTGATAAGGGCTCGACCGATGCCGATACGCTGACGCTGGCCGCCACTGAATTCGTGCGGATATCGTTCGCCCTGCGCCTTTGTGAGTCCCACCTGTTCCAAGACGGCATCCACTTTCGCTAATTTGTCGGCTTCACTGAGCGACACATGACCGGTAGTCCGCACCGTTAACGGTTCCAAGAGGCTTTGCCGCACCGTCATACGCGGATTCAAGGACGCATAGGGATCCTGGAACACCATTTGAATATGCTGCAATACATGTTCTTGATCGGCGGGACTCTCAATTTCACGGCCCGCCACAACAATGCGGCCCGATGTTTTCGGATAGAGGCCCATGAGCGTACGCCCGAAAGTGGATTTACCGCAGCCCGATTCCCCTACCAGGCCTAATGTTTCGCCTTCAGCCTGTGACAGCGACACACCTTCCAACGCGCGCACCAATTGACTATTTTGTTTTAAAAAACCGCGTCGAACGGTAAAATGCTTCGTTAAATCATGGGTTTCCCAAATATTCATGACTTCACCGTCCCTTCTGCGTTGGTATTATTTGTCGCCCCAAGAGGCGCCGTTGCAGTCGCCGGCTCGCCCTCAACTGATTGCCCTTCGGCATCATTCGCAGCGGCTAAGCGATTACAATAAGCATCACATTTCTCCAGTAATTCGCCCGACACCGTAGGACACGGCGTAATTTTAGCCTTAGCCAGCCAACAGCGTAAATTATTTTCCAATCGTGGCATTTCCCGGGCGCAAATTCGCATTGCTTTAGGACAACGGGGATGGAAAGAACACCCCATCGGCAAACTGTATAAATCCGGCGGCTGACCGCCGATAGCCTGCAATTTAGTCGTGGCCATAGTCGGCAGTGATTGTAAAAGGCCTTGTAAATACGGATGACGCGGATTTCCCAATAAAGCTTCCACCGTACCTTCTTCCACAATCTGACCGGCATACATAACGGCCATACGGTCACACATTTGAGCAATGACCCGCAAATTATGGGAAATAATAATAAGCCCCATGTGTTCCGTTTTTATTAACTCTTTTAGAAGCAATAAAATTTGTGCCTCCGTCGTCACATCGAGGGCCGTCGTCGGCTCATCGGCCAGTAATAGGCGCGGCTTGCCCGCTAAGGCCATGGCAATGACAACACGTTGCCGCATGCCGCCACTAAGTTCATGGGGATACTGTGCTAAACGGCGGTCCGGATCGGAAATGCCTACTTTTTGGAGTAATGCTGCCGCTTCCGCCTTCACATCGCCCAAAGTTTCCCCGCTTCGTTTGGCCCGTAACTTAATAGATTCAATCAGCTGCGTGCCGACAGATAAAATAGGATTCAGCGCCGTCATAGGATCTTGAAACACCATAGCTACAGAAGAGCCACGCAAATGGCGCCATGACGCTTCACCGAAATCTTTACAATCCGTATCGGCCACTTGAAGCGCCTCGGCCTTCACCGTAGTAATATCTCGCGGCAATAAGCCCATTAAAGCCTGTACCGTAACAGACTTACCGCACCCCGATTCACCTACGATGCCCAGCACTTCCCCGGCCTCTAACTTAAGCGATACATCGCGTACAACCTCTACATCACCGGCAAAGGTATGAAAGGTTACGCGTAAATTTTCCATAGTAACTAAACTCATCGTTTCACCTCTCCTTTCGGATCCAAGGCATTACGAAGGCCGTCCCCAAAGAATGTAAAGCCAAGCATGGTAATGGCAATGGCCAAGGCCGGCGCCACCAATTGGAACGGATAGGAACGAATGGAGTTAATCCCTTCCGCCGCAAGCCCCCCCCAGCTCGCCATAGGGGCACTGACACCGAGACCGATAAAGCTTAAAAAGGCTTCCGTAAAAATGGCTTCCGGAATGGCCAAGGTCATAGTAATGATGATCGGTCCCACACAGTTCGGCAACATATGACGGAATAAAATACGCGATGCCGGCACGCCCATAGAACGCGCTGCGAGCACATATTCTTCATTCTTTAGCGTCACAATGCGGCTGCGCACAATACGCGCCATAGTGAGCCAATACGCGATACCAAGGGCGATAAATATGGAGGTTAAACCCGGCGATAAGACCACCATGAGCAAAATTACATATAATAACAGCGGAATACCGTACAAAATATCTACAAAACTCATCATGAGTCTGTCTACTTTGCCGCCGAAGAAGCCCGCTACGCCGCCGTAAATAACGCCGATAGCGAGGGTAATAG